>CANROO010000136.1 GCA_947632235.1 uncultured Clostridia bacterium | reverse complement strand
TAACTCCGGTGCGGGGACTGTCCCGAAAATAACTGATTGTTGTCCTAAGATTTAATGCACTAAGTATATATAGTGAAAAAATAAGTATCTGCCGGGACTGTCCCCAAAACGAAAGGGTCAACGTATAAGCAGCTGTCCCCGGCACGACAACAAAACTCAATCACAAAAAACACTCTACTCCTCTGCCCTCTCAACACTCTTGATATTCTTTTCCGCCTTCGCCCGCGGAAGCATTACGGTATGTCCGCAGCCGCAGCACTCCATCCTGAAATCCGCGCCTATGCGCAGTATCTTCCACTTCTTTGAACCGCAGGGGTGCTGTTTTTTCATGGTTACTATGTCGCCTGTCCTGATGTCCATATATACGCCTCCTCTGAATTTGCTTTCTGAATTGATTATAAATGAATTTTGAGTTTTTTTCAATAGCTTTGGGCGCTTAACTCAAAATTCCTATTGTTATTGACGGCAAAATAGTTTATAATTATATAATATAACAATGAGCAAAGGACAAGTGTATATGAAGGACTATCTTTTGGTGGACGGCTACAACATAATATTTGCGTGGAAGGAGCTCGCGGAGCTTGCCAAGGACGACATAGAGGCGGCAAAAAGCAGTCTTGTGACACAGCTTTGCAATTATCAGGGCATCAAAAAAATGAACCTTATACTCGTATTCGATGCCTACAAGGTAGAGGGCGGAGAAGGCTCCGTTGTGAAGGAGGGCGGAATATATGTGGTCCACACAAAGGAAGCCGAGACTGCCGACCAATACATAGAAAAGACCACGCACGAGCTTATAAAAAACTGCAATGTCACAGTCGCCACATCGGACGGACTGGAGCAGGTGATAATAGTTTCGCAGGGAGCACTGCGTATGTCGGCAAGGGATCTCTACAGAGAGGTGAACGCAGGCAGAAAGATGATAGATGAAAAAATAGAGCAGATAAAGCCCGTAAAGAACAATATGCTTATTGACAATCTTGACAGCGAGGCTGCGGATTTTCTGGAAAAGCTCAGACTTAAGAGGTGATAACAATGGAACGCTATGAGGCTTTAAGCTACGATGAGCTTGTAAACCTTGTGCAGAAGGAAAACGATGCGCTTGCGCTTGAATATCTCTTGAACCACAAGTGCAAGGCGCTCATAAGAAAGAGGACGAGGGGCTATTTCATATTCGGCGCAGACGAGGAGGATGTGATACAGGAGGGCATAGTCGGGCTTTACAAGGCCATACGCGACTACCGCCCCGAGAGGGAGGCAAGCTTTGTGTCCTTTGCGGAGCTTTGCATAAACCGTCAGATAATAAGCGCCATAAAGGCGGCTTCAAGGCAGAAGCACATACCGCTCAACACCTCCGTATCCATAGACAGCCCCATAACAAACGGCGATGAGGAATATACATATCTCGACCTTCTGAGCAAGGCAGGGGGCAACCCCGAGGAGGTCATAATAGGGCGCGAAAACCTTAAGGCGCTTGAAAGGGAGATATTGAGGAGCCTGAGCCGTATGGAGCAGGAGGTGCTCAATTATTATCTCAGGGGCAGGAGCTACACGCAGATAGCAAGGCTTATGGATAAGGACGAAAAAAGCATAGACAACGCCCTTCAAAGGATAAAGAAAAAGGTCTCCGCCATAGTGAACAGAAAAAGCGCGGAGTAGATAATATTTTTTATATGGAACAAACCGAAATTATTGCATAACACACACTTTTGTGATAAAATTTATACAGGGCTGAGCAAAAAAAGAAAAGGAGGTTTTATTATGAATATGACGCTGTTATGGCTCGTTCTTGCCATAGCTCTCTTCATAATAGAGGGCGCTACGGTCGGAATGGTGTGTATGTGGTTCGGCATAGGCGCCGTGGTGTCGATGCTTGTATCGCTCGTAACGGAGAGCATATACATACAATGGCTTGTATTCATTGTTGTTTCGCTTGTTATGCTGGTGCTTTTAAGACCCATGGCAAGGAAGGCCATGCACTCGCACATAGAGCGCACCAACGCAGGCTCTATGATAGGCAAGATGGCAGTGCTCACGCAGAGCATAGGCGAGAACAGTCCGGGCAGGCTGAAATACGGCGATGTCAGCTGGATAGCCGTTACGCATAACGGAGATACTATAGAAAAGGGAGAAAAGGTAAGCATTGATTCTATAGAGGGCAACAAGCTTGTTGTCAGCAGAATATAAGGAGGTCTGAATTATGTTTATTATCGTACTTATAGTCATTGCGATAGCCGTTGCAGGCTCATGTATAAAGATAGTGCCCCAGGCAAGGGCTTATGTTGTGGAATTTCTGGGAGCCTACAAGGCTACATGGCACACGGGGATTTATTTCAAGATACCGTTTTTTGAAAGAATAGCCAGAAATGTCAACCTGAAGGAGCAGGTGATAGACTTTCCGCCCCAGCCCGTTATAACAAAGGATAATGTTACAATGCAGATAGACACGGTAATATTTTTCCAGATAACGGATCCCAAGCTCTACTGCTACGGCGTTGAAAATCCCATAAGCGCCATTGAAAACCTCACATCCACAACGCTAAGAAACATAATAGGCGACATGGAGCTGGACGAAACGCTCACATCAAGAGAGACCATAAACACAAAAATGGGCACATCTCTCGATGAGGCAACAGACCCTTGGGGCATAAAGGTGAACAGAGTTGAGCTCAAGAACATCATGCCTCCCTCAGCTATTCAGGAATCCATGGAAAAGCAGATGAAGGCGGAGAGAGAAAGGCGCGAGGCCATACTTATAGCCGAGGGCGAAAAGAAGTCCACAATACTTGTGGCAGAGGGTAAAAAGCAGTCGGCAATACTCGAGGCGGAGGCTGAAAAGCAGGCCGCCATACTCAGAGCCGAGGCCGAGAAGGAAAGAAAGATAAGAGAAGCCGAAGGTCAGGCAGAGGCCATAAGAAAGGTACAGGAGGCCACAGCTCAGGGCATTGAGATGCTCAAGGAGGCAGGCGCAGACGAGAGCGTGCTCACATTAAAGAGCTTTGAGGCGCTCGGAAAGCTTGCCGAAGGTCAGGCAACAAAGATAGTCGTGCCCACCGATATACAGGGCATAGCAGGCCTTGCCACCACATTGAAGGAAGTAATGAGCGATAAATAAAAGGAATAGATGAAGTCAGGAAGATGAAGCGGACGCACGGCGTCCGCTTTTTGCGTGGGTATAAAACACCTGTTATTGACATTTTACGGGCGTGCAATGCACGCCCCTGCATAAAAGCAGTGCAGACCTTTACAGTAGCGGAGTAGTCCCCCGACCGGCAAAACGGAGGACTGCTCTGACTTCTAAAACCCCATCACAAAATCATCCGCCAGTTTTTTTATATTCTCCCAATTATCCCTTGACGCCTCGTCATACACGGCGATGACCTTCATGCCTGCGTCCTTTGCGGAGATCACGCCTTTTATTATATCCTCGTACACGAGGCATTCCTCGGGCTTTACGCAAAGAAGCCTTGCGCAGAGTATGTATATATCGGGGTAGTCCTTATTGCGCACTCCGCTGGTGCCGTCTGCAAAGGCTGTGAAAAGGTCTTTTATGCCCTCTCTTTCAAGCACGGGCATATAGAATTCGGGATTTGAAGCCGTGGCTATGCCAAGCCTTATGCCTTCGGAGTGGAGCTTTTTTACATATTCCTTCACATTGGGTTTGAGCCTTACGTTGTGCTCATATTCATAGAGCGCGTGAGTGTTCCACTCCGCCATTATTTCCTCGGGGCTTTCTTGAAGGGAATATTTTTCCTTTGTGTATACCGCTCCGCTGTAAAAGCTCATTGTACTTATTGCCTCCACATAGTCGGGAGGCACAGCCATATTTCTGGCGCTGAAAAAATCCGCGTCCACCTTCTGCCACACATAGGTGCTGTCCGCTATTGTGCCGTCAAAGTCAAATATGACCGCCTTTATATTATCGTCCATAGTCTATCTCCTGAAATTTCTGAAAAAACTGCGCATAATTTCGGCGCACTCCTCCTGCCTTATGCCCTCGGTAACTATTGCCTTGTGGTTGAATCTGTCATCGTCAAGAAGGTTATATATTGAGCCGGCACAGCCTGCCTTGGGATTTCTTGTGCCGAAAACGACCTCCTTTATCCTTGCCTGCAAAATGGCTCCCGAGCACATGGGGCAGGGCTCCACTGTAACAAAAAGTGTGCAGTCCTCAAGCCTCCAGTCGCCCATGGACCTGCATGCCTCGTCTATAGCGATTATCTCTGCATGCGCAAGCACATTTCCCTTTGTAACGCGCATATTTGCGCCCCTTCCTATCACCCTGTCATCATAGACTATAACACAGCCTATGGGCACTTCCTCGCTCTCATATGCAAGCCTTGCCTGCTCCAGAGCCATATCCATATATTTTAAATAGTCCATATCATACTTTATAAAGCTCGTCGGTATCGGGCTCTTTCAACGGAAGCACGGTACCGCCTGCAATAATGCTCCTTTCCTTGGGTGTTATAGTGCCTATAACGGCTGAATTTATGCCCTCTTTTGAGAGAGCATCGGTCATTTTGCCGGGGTCATCGCAGGCTATGAGCATTGAACCGCTTGAAATGAGCCTCAGGGGGTCTGTGCCCAATTCGGCGCATATTATCTTTGTTTCCTCGAGTACGGGTATTTTGTCGCAGTACACCGTTACGCCGAGGCCTGCGCTTTCGGCTATCTCCCAGCAGGCACCGAGCACTCCGCCCTCCGTTATGTCGTGCATGGCGTGTGCGCCCATAGCCGCGGCGATCTTTCCTTCCTTTATTACGGAGAGCTGTTCGCCCAGAGCCCTCGCTCTTTCTATTATATCTCTGTCAACGCCCTTCAGCTTATGCGCCTTGTCCTTTGCGAATATGGCGGTGCCCTCAAGTCCGGCATACTTGGTCATTATGAGGCTGTCGCCTGTTTTTGCGCCTCCCGAGGGTATTATTTTTTTTGTCCTTCCTATCACCGTACAGCTCAATACGGGCTTTGTAACGGCGTCCGTTATCTCCGTGTGTCCGCCCAGTATCACTATATTTGTCCTCTTTGCTTCTTCGCAGAGGTCCGTTATTATTTTTGATATTTCGCTCTCCGTCACATCGGGAGGCAGTAAGGCGGTCACGGTCATGCCTATGGGCTCGCCTCCGCTTGCCGATATGTCGTTTGTGTTTATGAGCACCGCAAGCCTGCCTATGTCCTCTGCCGCGCCCGTTATGGGGTCGGTGGAAATAAGGCATATGTTCTCCCCCATATCCAAAGCGGAGCAGTCCTCGCCCACGGAGGGCCTGAGAAGCACTTCACTGCGCTTTACGCTGTTGTGTACTATGGGGTCAATTATTATTTTTTCAAGCATGCTGTTTGGCAATTTGCCTATCTTCATATTATTATCCTCTTTCCTTTGTCTATACAGCCGTATCTTTCAAGCCCCAGAAGCGCCGAAGGATTTTCGGAGGCCATTCTGAGAGCGTTTTTTTCTCCCGATATTTCTGACATATTTTCATATGCTCTTTTCATTGTAAGTACGCTTCCGGCAAGCCTTCCCGAAGTGTCCTTCACGCTTGTGCCGTCACAGTACACTCTTTTACCGCAGAATATGTATTCGCCTTTTCCGCAGCCCATGGCGTGCATGGCGTCCGTCACTAGTATTATCCTGTCACCCTTTAGCCTTTCAAGAAGCTCTGCACAGCCTCTTGATACGTGAACGAAGTCGCATATAAGCTCGGCGTATTCTCTGCCCGTGAGCGCTGCCTCCGTTACGGACGATGTCCTGTGGTGCAGGGGCGACATGGCGTTGAAGGTATGGGTGTATGAGCCGGCTCCTGCCGAGCAGAGCCTTTCGCAGAGCTCTCTGTCGGCTCCGCTGTGGCCTATTGAAACAAGACCGCCGTTTGCCGTCACATATCTGCAAAATTCCTCCGCGCCCTCGCATTCGGGGGCAACGGTAAATCTTATGGGCATATCGGGGCATATCGACTTTATGTCATCATACAGCCCCGTGTCGCAGGGAGTTATGTATTTTTCCTCCATTATGCCCTTGTATTTCTGCGATATGAAGGGACCCTCTATGTGTATGCCGGCTATCTCGGCATAGCGCTTTTCCTTTGAAGCCTTATAAATATTTCGGACGGCTCTTAATATATTCTCCCTTGAAGATGCAGCGGTCGTGGGCATATAGGCTCCCACATTGTCCTCATAGAGCTTTTTTGAAAGAAAGCATATCTCCTGCGCAGAAGCCGTCATTATGTCAACTCCGAAGCCTCCGTGTATGTGTATGTCCACAAAGGGCGGGAGCACGGGGTCCTCACCGCCCTCGGATATTATGTCTATGTCCGTAATTATGCCGTCCTCCGCGCGTATATCGCCCGTGAAGACCCTTCCCTGCCTGTCCTTAAAGGCTGTATTTCTGTAAAGCATTTATCATTTCTCCGTTTCCGTAAAAGCCGTATATAGATTATAACACATAACATCGTCCTTTTACAGTTTTTTATTAAAATTTGTTGATTTTGCATAATTAGTATGTTATATTTAAAGTTAGAATAAGAGTAAAGAAGGTGTTTATTTATGAGAAAAATAGAGGCTGTTATCCTCGACTGGGCAGGAACTCTTGTAGACTACGGGTGCAAGGCCACAGAGGAAAACTACAGGCAGATATTTGCGCATTACAACATTGAGCTTACAACAAAGGAAATAAGGGCTAAGATGGGCATAGAAAAGGTAGACCACATAAGAGCCATACTCGAAAGCGACAG
>CANROO010000135.1 GCA_947632235.1 uncultured Clostridia bacterium | reverse complement strand
ACCATAAAGATAAGAGATATGAGCGGCGATGACCATTATATTTCGAGCAATGCGATTTCATGGGAAAGCCTGAAAGCTGACAAAAATGCAGTTCTTAAGCCCGGAAATGTATATTGGCAGGGCAATATGTTCTATGTCTGCATTGCAGACGAGGATGTGTATATATCCGATGCTGAAACTATTTCGGATGTGAATAACGGCGTGCTGGTGAGCATAAGCGAGAGCACAACAATGTACACCGATGGCTATATGCGCAGTCTGGAGCTTGATTTCCCCGATGTCCCGTCAGTAGGCGAAATGAAATATTCGGGCGATGAAGGCAGTGAGGAGTATTACATATGCAAGAAACTCCACCCGGATCACAAACACCAGAATTTAAGCGGTGTTTACTACGAAGAAGATATATGGAAGAAGATAGATAATAAATATTTTTATATGAAGTAAAATAAATATCCCCCGGCTGAGCCGGGGGATATTGCGTGTCGATAAAACACCTTGTTATATGAAATTTTTCGGGCGAGCAATGCTCGCCCCTACGAGTGATTAGCTCATATAGTAGTTTGTAGGGAAGTATTGCGGACAGCCATAGCACGCCTACCTTATTGTATTTTTAGCAAAGACTATAAAATTTTGCTACTCCCTTGCCTGTAGGGGCGACTTGTAGTCGCCCGCGGGAGACCGAAGGTCTCCCCTACTGCTATGATATGCACAATTTCTCCGCATGAAAACACCCTCCCATTCGGGAGGGCATTTTTATTCATTTTACTTATCGCTTTCATTCTCGTCTGACATCTGAGCGTTATATAATTCATATATAACCTCTGCCAAGAGACGTTCTATGCTGTCATAAAACTCAGCCACAAGCAATTCCGTTGTCATTGAGACAGGCGAATCGGAAGAATTATATATTCTGTCTGCCGCCTCAACGATCAAATCGTGAATGTACTCTTTTGACATAATGTTCACCCCTTTCTGCAATGTTTTTTGAGTAATTTCAACTCATATAAACATTTTACACCAAAAAATTCCAGAAGTGAAGTAACAAATAGTATTATTCTATGAACATTTTGAAAATCTTTTGTTAACTTTTACTAATGGAAGCGGTATGGCGAACCTATGTCCGACTTTTTTAAGTTTTTTGTAGCTCTTTATATCTCCTTTTTATCCCTTCGTTAAAATAAAAATATCACAAATCTCTGCCCTGCGCAAGTATATATACAAAAATTTTTGCCCGCCCAAGAAACAAAAATTTTACATTTCCCCAAAACGGAAAAACAAACTACTTTGCGACCGTCTCAAACTATACTTTAGGACGGTCTTTTGTTAGTTGCAAATCTTAAAATAATATAAATATTATATACAAATTTTAAATTATGATTAAATTATATTTATTAATGTAATAACACAATATTATTATTTCCGGTCACAATTATATAATATTGACAAATCTCTCGCATCATTTGAATCGTAATTTAAACTAATTATATCATCAATATGGATAACTGTTATCCCATCATCTACTCCATAAGAATTAACTTTATTGATAAAAAAAATATCATTTTCTGTATCAATTCTTTTTATATATCCAACTATTATTTCCTGCTCATTATCATAGTCAATAGATATTTCTAAAAATTTCCTATGCTGTTCAGCAAATAAAAGTAATTCATATCGTATATTTTTATTTTCAAGCAAAAGTTTATCATGTTCTTCATTTTTATAATAGTATAATTTTTTTAATTTGTTTTCATATAAACCGTCTATATCTATTCTATAAATATCTTCTATTCTTCTTAAGATATATCCGTCACTTTCTCCATTTTGGTTCAAATGTTTAAGTAATATATCAGTTTTATCAACACTTTTAATAAAACCCGTTGAACATTTTTCTTTGTTATATATATCAGTAAATATAGAAACAACTATATTGGCTTCATTCGCTAATTTCAAAAAAAATTCTTTATTATAAATCATATTTTTTGTTTTCTTCCCTTCCATGTTTTCTTTTCTGTTGGACGCCCCGGTCTTGGTTTTGTATGCTTGCCATTAGCTCTTTTTTTACTACCATTTAATTTTGTATGTTCCGCAGTCATATGAACTACACCAACCGTAATAGCAGTTCCAACGACAGTTCCAACGACAGTGCCAATAACAACACCGGGGATGCTTGCAGCGGTCCCTATACTGCCTTCTATTACAGCTGCATTCCTGACTGTTTGATCAATATATTTGATTGGATTTGACATACAGTAAACATATAAATTAACTGATTGTTTGACAGATTCAATGTCAGGATAGTTTCTTTTCAAAGGTAAGGCATCATGATCATTATCTTCTATATTGTAAGAAGAATTTATAATATTTAATAATTATTGTTGTCGCAATCATCGGGAGGTATGTATTCGAGTATATCAGAAATGTCACATTTAAGCACCGAACACATTCTTGCAAGGACATCAATATTTAAAAGCGCAATATCGTTTCTTAGGTATTTGTTAAGTTGTGTTCTCTGCATTTCTGCCCTTTGTGCAAATTTATTCCTGCTTAAATTATTTTTCTGCAACTGTTCATCAAGTTTTATATTTATTTTTCCAAAATCCATACAAACACCCCTTATATATAGTATAAACAATTATAGAATAAAAAATAAGTCTAAAAAGTCTGGTGCAATTAATTGCATTATACTATAATATATATAAAAAAGAAAGGGGTAATTTCAATGAACCAAGAAAGCCCAACAACTAAAAAAGTAGTTGCTCAAAAACACTATTATGAATTTGATTAATTAAAAATATAACCAAGCTCCCTTAAGTTTTGTTATGCTTAAGGGAGTTTTTATTTTTGCTGTCTTGGTTTATAACAGACTGTCTTGAACACTGTCAAAAAAAATGTTATACTATAACTATAAATACAACTCAAGGGTGATAAAATGAAGCTTATAAAAACAGAGGATGCCGTGGGACACATACTTTGCCACGACATAACGCAGATAATAAAGGATGTAAAAAAGGACGCCGTTTTCAGGAAGGGACACATTGTCACAGCCGAGGACATACCCGTGCTCCTAAGCATGGGCAAGGAAAATCTCTATGTCTGGGAGTACAATGAAAATATGCTCCACGAAAACGAGGCTGCGGAGATACTTCTCAAGCTTTGTATGAATGAAAATATGTCGCGCTCTGCCGTAAAGGAAGGTAAAATAGAGCTTACGGCGGATATTGACGGCGTTTTCTGCGTAGACAGCAAAAGGCTTTTGGCTGTCAATTCCTTGGGCGAAATGATGATAGCTTCAAGGCACGGCGGTTTTCCCGTCAAAAAGGGCGACAAGCTTGCCGGCATGAGGGTAATACCACTTGTTATAGAAAAGGAAAAAATGCGCAGAGCCGAAAAGACTGCGGGGGATAAGCCTCTTTTTGAGCTTAAGCCCTATATACTCAAAAAAGCCGCCGTCATAACTACGGGAAGCGAGGTATACAAGGGACTTATAAATGACGATTTCACACCCGTTATAATAGAAAAACTTGCGGAATACGGCGCGGAAATTACATATCACGCTCTCTGCTCCGATGACAGCGCCATGATAACCGAAAATATAAATAAGGCTGCAGCGGACGGCGCAGAGCTTGTGATTTGCACGGGAGGAATGAGCGTAGACCCCGATGACAGAACGCCCCTCGCCATTAAAAACAGCGGAGCAGAGGTAGTCACATACGGCGCGCCCGTGCTCCCCGGAGCTATGTTTATGCTGGCTTATAAGGGTGATGTGCCCGTTATGGGGCTTCCCGGCTGTGTTATGTATTCCGGCAGGACTGTATTCGATATTGTGCTTCCACGCATATTGGCAGGTATAAGGCTTTGCGCGGAGGATATTTATTCACTCGGAGAGGGCGGACTTTGTCTTTCGTGCAAAAGCTGTATTTTCCCCGACTGCGGATTCGGAAAGGGCGTGAAAATATGACGGGCTTTACTCATATTGACAGCAGGGGCGACGCCGTTATGGTAGATGTGGGCGATAAGCCCGAGACAGAGAGGGAAGCAACAGCCGAGGGATATATAAGAATGAATAAGGAGTGCTTCACACTGCTTAAAAACGGCGCTCACAAAAAGGGCGATGTGCTCGGCACGGCAAGAACAGCAGGCATAATGGGCGCAAAAAAAACATCGTCTCTTATACCTCTCTGCCATATAGTGCCGTTAACGGCGCTCACACTGGACTTTGAGCTTATAGAGGAAAGCCTTAGCGTAAGGGCGGTATGCCTAGCCAAGGCAAAAGCCGTAACGGGCGTTGAAATGGAGGCGCTCACGGGCGTAAGTACGGCTCTTCTTACCATATATGATATGTGCAAGGCCGCCGACAGGGCAATGACTATATACGACATAAGGCTTTTAAAAAAACAGGGCGGTAAAAGCGGACTATGGGAGGCAGAGAGTTGAAGGACAGTTACGGCAGAAAAATTGACTATATGAGAATATCCATTACAAATAAATGTAATCTGCGCTGTATTTATTGTATGCCGGGCAAGTGCTCTGAAGGCGATGATGTGCTCTCTATGGAGGATATACTTACGGTGTGCTCCTGCGGTGCTGAGCTTGGCATAAGGCATATAAGGCTTACGGGCGGAGAACCGCTTCTGAGGAAGGACTGTGCCGAGCTTGTATATAATATCAAGGGTATAAAGGGCATAAGAACAGTCACACTCACCACTAACGGAGTATTGCTCCAAAAGTATGCCGACAGACTTTTTGACAGCGGTATAGACGGCATAAATGTGAGCCTTGACACCCTCGACAGAGAAAAATATAAATTTATTACGGGCGCCGATGAGCTGTATTCCGTCACTGACGGAATACAAAAGGCTGCGGAGCGCGGAATTTTTGTAAAGATAAATTCCGTCATTATCCGCGGTATAAACGAGGACGATTTTTCTTCAATTCTGCTTTTTGTTAAGCATAGCCCCGTAGTTGTCAGATTCATCGAGCTCATGCCCGTGGGCAGGGCAGGTAAATATGAAGGCGTGAGCGGAGCGGAGCTCCTTGCCGGTCTGGGGAATGCAAAGCCGTACAACCAAAGAATGGGCAGAGGTCCTGCGGTGTATTACAAAGCGGAGGGCTATAGGGGCATAATAGGCTTTATTGACCCTATGAGCAATAAATTCTGCCATAAATGCAGCAGACTGCGCCTTGACAGTGACGGAAGGCTCAGAAGCTGTCTGGCATATGATGACGGCTTTGATATGCTCTCTGCGCTCAAGACGGGCAGGGAAGCGGTAAAGGATGTTATCAAAAGGGCTGTTGCCGAAAAACCCTTGGGTCATTGCTTTGAAAAAGGCATTGCGCCAAAGGACGGCATGTATCGTATAGGTGGCTGAAATGGGAATAATAAAAGCAATTTGCATAAGCGAAAAAAGGGGAACTCCCAAGACATACGTTGAAGGCGCGGAGCTTTTGGAGGACTGGGGCATAAAAAATGACGCCCACGGCGGAAAATGGCACAGACAGGTAAGTCTGCTCCCCATTGAAAAGACGGAGGCTTTTGTCAAAAAACACGGTCCCGTGGACTTCGGAGCCTTCGGTGAGAACATTGTCACGGAGGGTATAGATCTTTCGCACCTTGATATAGGAGACAGACTCTCTTTGGACAAAATCGTGCTTGAAATAACCCAAAAAGGCAAAAAATGTCATTCGGACTGCGAGATATACAAAAAAACAGGCGACTGCATAATGCCCAGAGAGGGCGTTTTTGCGAGAGTTATAAAGGGCGGAAAAATAAGCGTCGGCATGGCTATAGAGCCTATGCTCACAGCCTGCGTAATAACCCTGAGCGATAAGGGCTATGCAGGGCAGAGAGAGGACAAGAGCGGACCTCTTGCCCGAGAAATGCTCGAAAAAAGCGGTTACAGCGTAAAGGAAAGCGTTATACTTCCCGATGATAAAAAAATGCTTGAGGATAAGCTCATATCCTTTTCGGACGAGTTCAAGGTCAACCTTGTCATAACCACGGGAGGAACGGGTTTTTCGGAGAGGGATATAACTCCCGAAGCAACACTTGCGGTATGCGAAAGGCGCGCCCAAGGCATACCCGAGGCAATACGCGCCTATTCCATGACTATCACAAAGCGCGCCATGCTGAGCAGGGCGGAGGCGGGCATAAGGGGAAAAACGCTCATAGTCAACCTTCCCGGCTCGCCCAAGGCAGTGCGCGAAAGCCTTGAATATATACTGCCCGAATTGGAGCACGGAATAAAAATATTGTGTGCAAGAGAAAATGAATGCGGAGGTATATCATGAAAAAAATTATTGTTATTTTAACTGTATGTCTGTCGGTTTTGTGTGTTACAGCCTGCGGAAGGAACAATGCCGAAAGTATCGAAAACACCGAAATTTATGTATTTGCGGCGGCAAGCCTGCAGAATGCCATGAACGAGATTGCGGAGGAATTCAATAAGGATTATCCCAATGTACATATAAATATAAACGCGGACAGCTCGGGAACTCTGCTCACGCAGATAAGAGAGGGTGCGCAGTGCGATATTTTCTTCCCGGCTTCAAAGCTTCAGGCGGAGGAGCTTATAAAGGACGGCGTTGTGGCAAATACCGAAAATGTGCTCAACAATACACTTGTTGTGGTGTCGCGGAAGAACAGCGATACCTCTGTCACGGGGCTGTCCGATATAGGCAATGCCAAGAGCATAGCCCTTGCAGGACAAAGCGTGCCTGCAGGACAGTATACAAGGCAGGCGCTTA
>CANROO010000134.1 GCA_947632235.1 uncultured Clostridia bacterium | reverse complement strand
CTTTGTATGGCAAAAAATTTTATGTGCCGTGGGACTGTCCCCAATACGAAAAACAAACCAACACCCTTGCCTGTAGGGGCGTGCCTCGATTGCACCCTCCCCGTCAATTTTCAACCCAAACTCCCTCATTCCGTCCTGCTTTTGCCCCAAACACTTAAAAAAAATAAATTTGTATTGAAAAATATCCCGATTTAATATATACTAATATAGAAGGTCATAACAAAATACGAATTTTACAAGGCTTTACATATATATACGATTACCGGAAAGGTGTGTGCTTAATGGAGCATTTATTGATAAAGGGCAAAAGGCCTCTTGTGGGAGAGGTCAGCATAAGCGGTGCCAAAAACGCCGTTGTTGCCATAATTCCGGCCGCCATAATAGCGGACGGCGTGAGCATAATCGACAATCTGCCCGCCATAGAGGATGTCAAGTGCCTTCAGGACTCCCTCACCAAGCTCGGCGCAGTCTGTCAGCTCATAGACGAGGGAACGCTTATGGTGGATTCCTCGGCGCTTAATAATTTCAACGCTACATTTGATTCCGTAAGGAGGATAAGGGCTTCCTATTATCTCATGGGCGCCCTGCTTGCCAGATTCAAGCAGGCGAAGGTGGCTCTTCCGGGAGGCTGTAACTTCGGCACAAGACCCATAGATCTGCATTTGAAGGCATTCCGCGCTCTGGGTGCGGAGATAGACGAGGACTATGAAAACGGCATTATTTCGCTCAAGGCGGACAAGCTTGTGGGCACAAATATTTTCCTCGACACGGTGTCCGTGGGCGCTACAATAAACATAATGCTTGCGGCTACGCTCGCCGAGGGCGTTACCGTAATTGAAAACGCCGCAAAGGAGCCTCATATAGTAGATACCGCCAACTTCCTCAACATGATGGGCGCCAGGATAAGGGGCGCAGGTACGGACGTTATAAGGATAACGGGCGTGAAGGAGCTTCACGGAGCGGAATACATGATAATTCCCGACCAGATAGAGGCAGGCACTTATATGATAGCGGCGGCGGCATGCGGCGGCCATGTCTGCGTCAAAAACATAATTCCCAAGCACATGGACAGCCTCACCACAAAGCTTAAGGAAATAGGCTGCAGGGTGATAGAGGGCGATGACTTCATAGAGATAGTGTCGGAGGGCAGGCTCAAGTCCACAAAGATAAAGACAATGGCTTACCCCGGCTTCCCCACGGACCTTCATCCGCAGATGGCGGCAGGGCTTTCGAGAGCGGACGGCGTGAGCATACTCACCGAGACCGTATGGGAAAACCGCTTCCAGTACATAAACGAACTCAGGAAATTCGGCTGCGACATAATGGTTGACGGCAGAGTTGCCGCCATACACGGCATAAAGGAGCTTTACGGCGCGGAGGTGATGGCCACCGACCTGAGGGCAGGCGCAGCCATGATAATAGCCGGACTTACCGCAGACGGCATTACCAAGATAGGCAATGTGCGCTTTATAGACAGGGGCTATGAAAAGATAGAATACAAGCTTAAGGCGCTCGGCGCCGATATAAAGAGGGTCAAGGAATAATGAGCCTTAAATTTGCCACAATAGCTTCAAGCTCCTCGGGTAACTGCACATACATAGGCACCGACAGCACAAACATATTGATAGACGCAGGTCTGAGCGGTAAAAAAACAGAGGAATGTCTTAAGGCCCTGGAGCTTTCCGCGCAGGACATAGACGCCATATTCGTAACTCATGAGCACATAGACCACTGTGACGGCATAGGCGTGCTGTCAAGGCGCTACAACATACCCGTTTACGCCACGGAGGGCACATGGGAAAATATGCCCTCGAAGGTCAGGGCGGAGGATATGCGCGATAGCCTCAAAAGAGCTGTTTATCCCAATGAAACGGTCATTTTCAACGACATTGTCATAAAGCCCTTCAGCATACCTCACGATGCGGCTCAGCCCGTGGGCTACAGCATAATCACCGACAGGGAAAAAATAACCGTAGCAACGGACATGGGACATATTTCAAGCGAGGTAAGGGAAAACATAAAAGGCTCTTCCGTTCTGCTTCTGGAGAGCAACCACGATGTGGATATGCTCAAAAACGGAAGCTATCCCTACAACACAAAGCAGAGGATATTAAGCGACACGGGACACCTGAGCAACAAAGGCGCAGGAGAATTTCTGAAGGCTTATGCCGACAGCAGGCTGAAATATGTATTCCTCGGGCATCTCAGCAGAGAAAACAACACCCCCAAGGTGGCGTTTGAGACCGTTAGGGACATAATATGCGAAAGCGGTATAGAGCTCGGCGGTGACTTCGATATGTGGGTCGCCTCGCCCTGCGGTGTCAGAAGAAGGATAGAACTTTAAATGAAAATAACGATCGCCTGCGTGGGCAGAATAAAGGAAAAATTTTTTAACGATGCCGTGAACGAATATTTAAAGAGGCTTTCAAGGTTTGCCGATGTCAATATAGCCGAGACAGCCGATGAAAAGGCGCCCGAAAATCTGAGCCCTGCACAGGCACAGGCAGTAAAGGACAGAGAGGGCGAAAGGCTTTTAAAAAAGATAAAGGACGGCTATGTTATAGCCCTTGCCATAGACGGCAGAAGGATGACAAGCCCCGGACTTTCGGAATTTATGTCCAAAAAAATGACAGAGGGCGTAAGCCATATAGTGTTTGTGATAGGCGGTTCTCTGGGACTCGGCAGTGCCGTTCTGGACAGGGCGGACATGAAGCTGAGCTTTTCGGATATGACCTTTCCCCACCAGCTCATGAGGGTGATACTTCTGGAGCAGGTGTACAGAAGCTTTAAAATATCGGCAGGCGAGCCGTATCATAAATGACATAAACGATAAAGGGACCGCAGGGGTCCCTTTAATTTTCAGCAGTTATATCAGCACTTTGTATCGCATATGCCGAAGCTGCCGTTTCCGCTGAATAAAATAATAAGGAGCAGTAAAATAAGTGAGCTGTCGTTTCCGCAGCCGAACAGGTTTCCGAGACCGCCGTTATTGCCTCCCAAGAAGAGGAAAATAATGATGATCCATAATAAAGTATTGTTGCTGCAACCCATATTAAGTTACCTCCAAAAATATATACACTATAATATATGCAGTAAAACGGCATAGTTGCAGGTCCATATTAAATTTTTGATTTAAGGGTGAATGTTTTAGCCGGGAGGGCTCACACCACAGCCCCTTCATTTTTTACAAATATTTTCTTAATATTAATTTTTGTTGACAACTACTGTCAATTGGTGTATTATAAATGTAATCAAAGAAGGAGAAAGTATGTATGAATAACGACAAATACGAGGATAATATAGACAAGGACGAGGAAAATACGAGTCTTGTAAAAGAGATATTCAGTTGGATATTCACCGTTTTATTTGCCATAGCTCTTGCCTTTTTCATAACAAAGGTGATAATAGTAAACGCCGTCATACCCTCGGCTTCAATGGAAACCACCATTATGACGGGCGACAGAGTGATCGCCAACAGGCTTGAATACACCTTCGGCGAGGCAGAGAGATACGACATAGCGGTGTTCAAGTTCCCCGACAGCCCCAACATACTCTACATCAAAAGAGTTATAGGTATGCCGGGCGAGACGGTCGAGATAAGAGACAACGACATCTATATAGACGGCAGTGACGAGCCTCTTAAGGACAGCTTCATAAACGGCGATATGTTCACATCCGATGCTGTTTTCAGGGTGCCCAAGGCAGGCGACAGCATAGATGATTTCAGAGACAATATATATGAAATAACACTCTATGACAAGGACGGCGACGGACTTTTTGACGAGGACTGCTACTTCATGCTCGGCGACAACAGAAACAACTCCGCAGACTCCAGAGCATGGCTCAACAAATTTGTGCCCAAGTCCTATATGCAGGGCAAGGCAATATTCAGATATTTCCCCATAAACAAGATGAAAATTTTTAAGAAGGACTTTTAAAAAAGGAGATGTTTTAAAATGGCAAAGACAGTTTCAAAAGATATTATAATAGGCGACCTTATAATGATAGACAGAGGTATTATTCCTATCCTTATGAATGCCGGAATGCACTGTATAGGCTGTCCCTCATCACAGGGCGAGACCCTCGAGGAGGCCTGTATGGTACATGGCATGGATGTAAACACGCTTGTTACGGACATCAATTCGTACCTTGCGGGCAAATAAGTCAACAAAAGTATTATAGCATAAAAACGAAGCAAAAGCCGTGGACAGTGTGTCTGCGGCTTTTGTGCTTGTCTGCGTTAGGCTTTTGTATTCAGTTATCATTATATATATGTTATATTTACGTATTGGGGACAGTCCCCGCACCGGAGTTACTGTGAGACAGCCGATACGAAGCCAACAAACGGGGACAGTCCCGAGATTATTGTTGTCAGCTTTCCGCTTAGACAGTTTTTCTGCTGCAGACAGTCAATAAGCTTTATATCCGCCGGGACTGTCCCCAATACGGGAAGCAGTCCCCTCCCCCTCCTCAAAAATGTATATAAATACAAAAAACTTGCTTTTTTACGGCAAATGTTGTATTATATATATATCAAAATATACATATATAAAAAATATGATTTCATCACAGCTTATGGAGGTAGCAAAAATGGCTTCGGAAGATAACATCAAAAAAGAAAATATCGACACACAGAAAAGCCCGGATACTGCCTCCGCAAGGGCTCAGCACAGCAAGAAGCCCGAGGAATCTCTCAAAAGAAAGAAGAGGGCGGACAGCAGTAAAAGGAATGTGAATAAAAGCTCACAGAAAAACACCTCTCGTGAGGCCTCTGCCGACAACGAGCTTCTGCCCACCGTATCATCGGTAAAAAAGAAAATAGACGTTGAAAAGGCGAGGAAGGCTACCGAAAGGAGCAAAAAGCCCAAGCTTATAATAAAATTTGACAATGTGACCAAGAGATACGGCGCCAGAACGGTAATAAGGGACCTTTCACTCACTCTCAACAAGGGCGAGCTCATGACGATACTTGCGCCCGAGGGCCAGGGCAAGTCCACAATAGCCAAGCTTGCATCGGGACTTGTGAGCCCCACCAGGGGGAGCGTGATAATAAAGGGCGAAAATGCGGGCAGAAGGACAAACTCCATAGTGAGCTATCAGCCCGACATACCCTATTTCAAATATGACAACACTGTGTCCGACATACTCAATTACTACGACAGATTTTTCAAGGACTTCAGCTACAAGAGAGCATATCAGCTTTTGAAGCACTTCGGCATAGCCAGAAAAACAAAGCTTGAAAACCTCTCTACAACGGCTCTTTTCATAGTTCAGGTCATTCTTGTATCCAGCAGGAGAGCGAGCCTCTATATTTTTGACGATCCCATAGTTCACTGCGATCCCAAATACAGGAAAGAAATAACAAAGATGATCGACGCCTGCAGGAAATTCGGCGCCATAATACTGCTTTCACAGACGGCAAGCAACATAGACGATATATCCGACAAGCTCGTTTTCATAAAAAACGGCAGCATAATAAAGGCTTTCTACGATGCAGATTCCTACGAAGAGGAGTTCGGCGAGAGCAAGATCGGAGATATTTACAAGGAGGTATACAAAAATGCTTAAACTCTTGTATTACGATATGAAGGCTACCATCAAAAGAAGCTGGTGCTATTTCATAGTTATAACCTTGCTTGCTTTTCTCGTGAGATTTCTTTTAAGCGATGCTTTTATATCGTTCTTCACCGATATAAACTTTATTTACGGCATAGTCATAGGCGTTGTGGCAGGCGGTTTTCTGGCGGCAATGGGCGTATTGGTGGTGCTCATAATAATAGTATACCAGACGCAGTGGTTTGACGAAAACATACTTTCCGCTCAGGGTCAGCTCACAAATATGCTCCCCGTAAAAAGTCATCAGATAATATTGAGCAAGATAATAACTTCGCTCATATGGAGCATTCTCCTTGGCATAATGGCTATAGGCGTTGTGTGTATAGTGCTCGTGGGCACCGATTATTTCAAAACGCTTGCGGAAAGCGTAGTGGAGATAGGCATAAATAACCATGTGAACATCAATCTGCCCAAGTTCATAACATTTGCGGGCATATATTTCATAACGGGCATAACTTCTTTTATATGCCTTTGCTTCCTCTCGCAGATGATAGGTCAGATGTCGGCATATCTCAAAAATACGGTGGTGCTCCTGTCGTTCGTGTTTATATTTGCGCTTAGCCTTTTCATAGAATATATTGCGGCTGTACTCATGGGAATAACCCTTCCCACCGCCCTCGATATGAACGGTATACTCAACTTCTGCGTACAAGCCATGTCAAAGCTGACAATACTGAATGTGTGCGCAATAGTTATATATTGGATATTGTCTTCTGTGATACTTAAAAAACATCTTAATGTTGTTTAAATATTTTAGGCGGGATTTTCCCGCCTTTTTTTGTTGGTGTTTTTTCTTACGTATTGGGGACAGTCCCGGCGAATACAAGCCTTATTGTGCTCTATAAAGCTTGTGCAGTGCCGTTTATGGCAGCAAAACAGCTGCGTTCGGGACAGTCCCCGCACCGGAGTTACCTTGAGGTTGCCGATACATAATCAACAAACGGGGACTGTCCCAAATTTAACTGTCTGCTGTCTTGAACAATACTGTATAAACTTTGTATAGCAAAAAATTTTATGTGCCGTGGGACTGTCCCCAATACGAAAAACAAACCTTATTGCTCTATAAAGCTTGTGCAATGCCGTTTATAGCAGAAAAACAGCTGCGTTCGGGACAGTCCCCGCACCGGAGTTACCTTGAGGCAGCCGATACGAAAACAACAAACGG
>CANROO010000133.1 GCA_947632235.1 uncultured Clostridia bacterium | reverse complement strand
CTGTATGCCCACTATTGCTTCAAGCTGTAAATTTTCACTCTCCGTGAGCTTAAGTCTGTTAAGCTCGGCTCTTGTTTCCAAAAGCTCCTCCTTGAGCCTTGTGTTCTCGCTGTTGAGCGAGGATATGCCTCTGAAATAATTCAGCACACTGCGGAATTTTTCGGACACTCTCACATTCAGAGACTGTATGGGAGTAACGACAAGACCGCAGGCGTTCTCTATTATGGTGGGAGCCTTCCTGTTGTACGAAAAGCCTGCAAGCCCAAGCGAAGCGACCGTCAGAATTATAAATACGATTTTATGTCTTCTTTTCACATCAAATGCACCTTTTTAAAGCAAGTATACCAAGCCCCTTCAGGCAAGCGTCTTGTTCTCGCCAGCCGAAAGCTTGTTTACAATATCGGTATCGTCAATTATTTTGCCCGTGCCGTTCACAACACATTCCAAGGGGGAGGGGGCAATATGCACGGGCATACCCGTTCTCTTTTGTATGAGCTTGTCCAGACCCTTTAAAAGAGCTCCTCCGCCCGTAAGATATATGCCTATCTCCATTATGTCCGCGGCAAGCTCGGGAGGGGTGTCCTCAAGCGTTCTTTTTATAGCGTCTATTATTATGTCTACGGAATCC
Source organism: uncultured Clostridia bacterium (assembly GCA_947632235.1). GTDB lineage: Bacteria > Bacillota > Clostridia > Lachnospirales > CAG-274 > Gallispira. The sequence continues at coordinate 6,219 of CANROO010000133.1, read as the reverse complement.
TCTATGGCGCTCTGCACCTGACGCGAATTTATGGAAAATACCTTAGGAAGTCCCGTTATGAGATCTCTGCCCTTTACGGTCATCTCGCCTGCGTCATTGTTTCTTTCGATATATGCACAGCCTATGTTTTTCTTTATATCCTCGGCTGTTATCTCGCCTATATCGATCTTGTATTCCGTGCGCACAAAGTTTATTATATTGGCGTCAAGCTGATCGCCTGCCACTCTCACGGAACGGCTTGCAACTATACCGCCCAGAGAGATCACCGCGACCTCGCTTGTGCCTCCGCCTATATCCACTACCATATTTCCTGCAGGCTCGTTTATTTTGAGCTCTGCTCCCAGGGCTGCCGCCATGGGCTCCTCTACCACGAATATATGTCTTTCTCTTGCGCCTGCGCCCGTAGCCGCTTCTATAACGGCTCTTTTTTCAACGGGAGTTATGCCCGAAGGGACGCATATAACTATTTTCGGCTTTGACGCAAAGGGATTTTTGGGATACGCCTTGCCTATGAAATATCTCAGCATTGCCTCCGTAACGGCATAGTCGGCTATAGCGCCGTCCTTCATAGGTCTTACCGCCGTTATGTTGGCAGGTGTCCTGCCTATCATTTCCTTAGCCTCTCCGCCCACTGCAAGCACCTCTCTTGTGGACGCGTCAAGCGCCACAACAGACGGTTCATTTATAACTATTCCCTTGTTCCTTACATACACAAGAGTATTTGCTGTGCCCAGATCTATGCCAATATCTTTATTAAACATACCAAAACCTCCGGAATTTTACAAAAAATGCCCACGTTACTATAATACATCATTTTTACAGCGTTTTCAATTACATTTATGTTAAAAATAATAAAATATGTTTTACGACTTGTTACAACTATATTAAGAGCATATATGCGCCTTAAAGCTTACCTATAAGATTATTTGCCAATATTGTAAAAATTATTTACAACAGACGCAATTATGTAGTATAATTATTTTTTGAAATGAGGTGTTTTTGATGAAATATCCCCTTATTACCCTGTCGGGACCTACAGCCTGCGGAAAGACTGCCGTTTCGGTAGAGCTTGCCAAGCTTATAGACGGCGAAATAATATCCGCGGACTCTATGCAGGTATACAGATACATGGATATAGGCACCGCCAAGGTGAGCATAGAGGAAATGCAGGGCATAAGGCATTATCTCATAGATGAGCTTTATCCCGATGAGGAGTTTTCTGTCGCCGTTTTTCAAAAAATGGCAAAGGAGGCTCTTGACAAGATATATTCAAGGCATAAACTGCCCATACTCGTGGGAGGAACGGGCTTTTATGTAAACGCTCTTATATATGACAATGACTTTACCCCCGGCGAAAAAAACAATGCCATGAGGCTTGAGCTTGAAAAGGAGGCGGAGGAGAAGGGCTGTAACTATGTTCATGACATACTGCGTTCCCTCGATCCCGAATATGCCGAAACCGTACACCCCAACAATGTCAAAAGGGTGATAAGGGCTATAGAGTATATAAGGGATACGGGCGAAAAATTTTCCGTATATAACGCCAGAGAAAAAGAAAGAGAGCCTGCCTATAATGTCAGAAGCTTTATACTCAATATGGACAGAGAGCGCCTTTATGAAAGGATAGAGCGCAGAATAGATATAATGCTTGCGGACGGCCTTGTGGACGAGGTGCGTTTTCTTTTGGACAAATATCCTCAGGAGGGGCTCATATCCATGAAGGGCCTTGGCTATAAGGAGATAATAGGCTATCTCAAGGGGGAATATTCCCTTGAAGAAGCCATATATATTCTTAAAAGGGACACAAGACATTTTGCAAGACGACAGCTCACATGGTTCAGGCATCAGAGCGACGGCATATGGATAAATACGGAGGATTTCGGCTCGCCCAAGGCTATAGCCTCATACATTGCGGAAAAAACAGGAGATATGAAATGCTGAACGATTATATTTTAAAGGAATTCAATATAGACAAAAAAGTGCTTGATTTCTGTCTTGAAGCCGAAAAGAGCGTTAGGCATAAATTTTATGAAATAGATAAAAATGCCGAATACAATCAATACAAGGTGTTAAGGGCAATGCAGAAAAATGCTCTCAGCGATACGGCCTTCAATGCCACAACGGGCTACGGCTATAATGACATAGGCAGGGATAAGCTGGAGGATATATATGCGGATGTGTTCAATGCCGAGGCCGCTCTTGTGCGCGCTCAGATAATATCGGGCACTCACGCGCTTACGGTCGCGCTTTCGGGCAATCTGAAACACGGCGATGAGCTTTTGTGTGCGGCGGGAGCGCCTTATGATACTCTCGAGGGCGTTATAGGCGCCAAAAGAAGGGTGAAGGGCTCGCTCACGGACAACGGCATAATATATAAGGAGCTTCCCCTTCTGCCGAACGGAAGAGTGGACATGGAGGGCCTGCCCAAAATGATAACGCCCAAAACAAAAATAGTAGAGATACAGCGCTCAAAGGGCTATGAATACCGCCCGAGCCTCACTCTTGACGAGGTCAAGAAAATAATTGAAATAGTAAAATCCGTAAAGCCCGACGCCATATGTATGGTAGATAACTGCTACTGCGAGTTTGTGGATATATACGAGCCTACGGACATAGGCGCGGATATGGCGGTCGGCTCTCTTATAAAAAATCCCGGCGGAGGTCTTGCTCCCGTGGGCGGTTATATCGCAGGCACGGAGGAATGTGTTGAAAATTCGGCTTACAGGCTTACGGCTCCCGGCATGGGCAGAGAGGTGGGACCCAGCTTAGGCGTTACATCAAGCCTTATACAGGGGCTTTTCCTTGCGCCCACGGTCGTGGCTTCGAGCCTTAAGACGGCTGTTTTCGCTTCGGCGGTATTTGAAAAACTGGGCTTTGAATGTATGCCACGCACAGACGAGCCAAGGCCCGACATTGTGGAGGCCATACAGATGCGCACACCCGAAAATGTAATTGCCTTTTGCCAAGGAATACAGGCAGGCGCCGCTGTAGACAGCTATGTAAAGCCCGAGCCCTGGGATATGCCCGGCTATGATTCACAGGTGATAATGGCTGCAGGAGCCTTTGTTCAGGGCTCATCTATAGAGCTCAGCGCGGACGCCCCCATGAAGGAGCCCTACACGGTGTATATGCAGGGCGGACTTACATGGTATCACGGCAAAATAGGCGTTATAACAGCGCTTGACAGTATGTACAAAAAAGGGCTCATAAGCCTTTAATAAATATAAACGGGAGGGACAAATATGAATCACATCATCTCAAAGCTTCTTATATACGGCGATATGCCGGAGGACTCGATACTTATGCAGCTTGGCGACATATTCCGCTGTTTTTCCGAGAACACACAGTCGAAGGATAAGCTGACCGTCAGGATATATACTCAGATAAAAAGAATACTTGAGGTTGCCACGGACTTCGGCTTTGACAAGAACCTCTGGCACAACTACCTTACTTTTCTTCTTATAACAAATGAAAATCCCTTCAGCATCACCTGTGAAAAGACAGGTGCAAGCGAGGGCAGTGTGAACTATTTTGCAAAAAATGATTTCAGAGCTTATTATGAGCTTTTTAACTATGATTTTTCTGCCATAGAAAATGCGCTCGGCATAGACTGCTTTTCAAGAATATCCGACTATAAGGCCATAAGCAAAAAAGAGCTTATGTATAATAAAAATGTGAGTGAAAAGGTGCGTTTTCTTAGTGAAAAGCTGGAGAGCGCCGAGGACGAGAACGATTTCTTTGATCTTGTCACGGGATTCTACAAGGACTACGGCGTGGGAATGTTCGGACTTAACAAGGCCTTCCGTATAGCCTCATCCACCGAAAATGCAGTCACGCTCATGCCCATAAACAATATGGAAAGGGTAGTGCTTGACGACCTTATAGGCTATGAGATACAGAAGAAAAAGCTCATAGACAACACAAAAGCGTTTGTGGAGGGCAGGGGAGCCAACAATGTGCTTCTCTTCGGCGACAGCGGAACGGGCAAGTCCACAAGTATAAAGGCAATAGTAAACGAGTTCTATGACAAGGGACTCAGAATGATAGAAATTTACAAGCACCAGTTCAAGGACCTTTCAAATGTCATAGCTCTTATAAAGAACAGAAATTATAAATTTATAATATATATGGATGACCTTTCATTTGAGGAATTTGAGATAGAGTATAAATTCCTGAAGGCAGTTATAGAGGGCGGAGTTGAAACGCGTCCCGAAAACATACTCATATATGCCACATCAAACCGCCGTCACCTCATAAAGGAAAACTGGAGCGACAGAAACGATATGGAGCATTCAAACGGTATGCACCGCTCAGACACAATGGAAGAAAAGCTTTCTCTCGTAAAGCGCTTCGGCGTTACTATAAGCTTCTCAAAGCCGACTCAGAAGGAATACTTTGATATCGTCAAGGGACTTGCCCGCAGACATGATATAAATATGTCGGACGATGAGCTCTGCGCCGAGGCAAACAAGTGGGAATTGAGCCACGGAGGCATATCGGGCAGGACTGCCCAGCAGTTTATAAATTATCTTTTGGGACTGGAGGAATAGAAATGGGCTTTGCAGAGCTGTTTTTCATTGCCGTAAGTCTTGCCATGGATGCCTTTGCGGTCTCCGTTTCAAACGGACTTATGCTTCCCGAGATAAAGAAAAGACATGCCGTAACCTTCGGCTCGTTTTTCGGTGTTTTTCAGTTTATGATGCCTCTTATAGGCTTCCTTCTGGCGAGCAGCTTCAGCAGATACATAACCGCCTTTGACCACTGGATAGCCTTCATTCTGCTTGCGCTCATAGGCGGAAATATGATAAGGGAAAGCTTTTCGGAGGAGGAAACGGCGGTGTCGCAGGAAAACATACTCTCCGTAGGCAACCTCACAATGCTTGCCGTAGCCACAAGCATAGACGCCCTTGCGGTAGGCGTTACGTTTGCACTTGTGGACAGCGGGAGCATATGGTTCAACTGCCTTGTGATAGGCATTGTCGCCTTTGCGCTTTCGTACATAGGTGTTATGCTGGGCAAGAAGATAAGCGGAGTATTTCAGTCCTATGCCGCCAGAGTGGGCGGAGCCGTGCTTATAATAATCGGTCTTAAAATTCTCATAGAGCATTTGTTCTTCAGCTAAAAGCGCTGTCTTTTGCTGTTGAAATAATTATGCTGCTGTGATAAAATAAATATTAAATAAGTATCTTGGAGGTAATTTTAATGAAAATTGAAACAAAATGCGTACAGGCGGGCTACGAGCCCAAGGACGGAGAGGCGAGAGTACTGCCCATTATACAGAGCACTACATATAAATATGAATCAACTCAGACAATGGGCGACCTTTTCGATCTTAAAAAGGACGGATTTTTCTATACAAGGCTTGCAAATCCCACAGCAGATGCCGTAGAAAAGAAAATTGCAGAGCTGGAGGGCGGAGTGGGCGCAATGCTCACATCTGCCGGACAGGCGGCATCGCTCATAGCCATAATGAATATATGCCGTGCCGGCGATCACATCATAAGCTCTACAACCATATACGGAGGCACCTTCAATCTGCTTTCCGTCACACTCAAAAAGTTCGGCATAGACGTAACGTTTGTAGACCCCGAAACGCCCTTGGACGAGCTTCAGAAGCTTGTGAGACCCGAAACAAAGATCATATTCGGCGAAACGCTTGCAAATCCTGCGCTCAAGGTGCTGGATATAGAAAAATTTGCCGAGCTTGCTCACAGCAATTCCATACCGCTTATAATAGACAATACCTTCCCCACGCCCATACTCTGCAGACCCATAGAGTACGGCGCGGACATAGTGATACATTCCACATCCAAATATATGGACGGACATGCGGTCTCTCTCGGAGGCGTAATTGTGGACAGCGGTAATTTTGACTGGGCTGCAAGCGGAAAATTCGAGGAAATGACAACTCCCGATGAAAGCTATCACGGTGTTGTATATACCGAGCATTTCGGCAAGAGCGCCTATATTGCAAAGGCAAGAGTACAGCTTATGAGGGATTTGGGCGCAGCTCCCGCTCCCATGAACTGCTTCCTTTTGAATCTCGGACTTGAGACTCTGCACTTAAGAATGGAAAGACACAGCGAGAATGCGCTCAAGGCAGCGCAGTATCTTGAAAATAACGACAAGATCGCCTGGGTAAGCTATCCGGGACTTAAGTCGAGCCCCGACTATGAGCTTGCACAAAAATATCTTGCAAAGGGCTGCAGCGGTGTCATA
>CANROO010000132.1 GCA_947632235.1 uncultured Clostridia bacterium | reverse complement strand
CCGATACGAAGCCGACAAGCGGGGATTTTTCCTATAAGGGAGCCTCTGCATAACCAACAGGCGGGGACTGTCCCTAAAATGAGCAAAAAGCTGTTCTGTATGGTGATGTTTAAGACTTGTATTTTTCTGAAGGTAAACAAGCACAGGGACTGTCCCCGATATGTTATGCCTGAATTAACTTTAATGCAGGGGCGTGCATTGCCCACCCGAAAAAATCAATATTATAACATTCAAAAAGGCGGACATTCATCCGCCTTTCACCTAAATCACATATCACTTTTCAGCATTACCGAGCATCATAGCCCTGACCTTAAGGGGAAGGCCCATAAGATTTATGAAGCCCTCGGCATCCTTGTGCGAATAAAGCTCGCCGGTCGTGAAGCTTGCAAGCTCGGCATTATAGAGGCTGTAGGGCGACTTAACGCCTGCGCTTATTATATTGCCCTTGTAGAGCTTGAGCCTTGCCGTACCCGTAACATATTCCTGCGTAGCGTCCACAAAGGCTGCAAGAGCCTCTCTTAAGGGTGTGAACCACTCGCCTCTGTAGATGAGGTCTGCATACTTTATTCTAACCGTTTCCTTGTAGTCGGTGGTCTGTCTGTCGAGGCAGAGATATTCAAGATCCCTGTGAGCGGCATAGAGTATAGTTCCGCCGGGTGTCTCATATACGCCCCTTGACTTCATGCCCACAACTCTGTTTTCAACAAGGTCTGTTATGCCCACGCCGTTTTCTCCGCCTATCTTGTTGAGATAGGTCATAAGCTCAAGAGGCTTTACCTTTTTGCCGTCAAGAGTTACGGGTATGCCCTTTTCAAAGCCTATTTCAACATAGGTGGGCTTGTCGGGAGCCTTCTCGGGAGATACGCCGAGCTTTAAGAGGCTCTCATAATTGGGCTCGTTTGCAGGATCCTCAAGCTCCAGACCCTCATGGCTTATGTGCCAGAGATTGGAATCTCTCGAGTAGGAATCCTCCTTCTTCATGGGCACCTCAATGCCTCTGTCCATAAGATACTTTATTTCGTCATCTCTTGAGCTTAATGTCCACTTGTCATCTCTCCACGCCGCTATTATCTTTATCCGGGGAGCAAGAGCCTTTATTGTAAGCTCAAATCTTATCTGATCGTTGCCCTTTCCCGTTGCGCCGTGGCAGATAGCGTCTGCGCCCTCCTTGAGAGCTATATCCACAAGCTTCTTTGCAATGAGGGGTCTTGCTATGGATGTACCGAGAAGGTACTTGTCCTCATACACACAGCCTGCCTTTACCATGGGATATATGTAGTCTGTGATGAGCTCTTCCTGAACGTCCTCAAAATATACCTTTGCGGCGCCCTGCTTTATTGCCTTTTCCTCAAGACCCGTTGTCTCTCCCTTTGTAAGTCCTACATTTATACAGGCGGCAATTACCTCTGCATCGTAATTTTCCTTTAACCACGGTATTATTACAGATGTGTCAAGACCGCCCGAATAAGCAAGTACAATTTTCATAAATTATTCCTCCGATTTCTTAATTTTGTATTCAATGACTATATTGTAACACTCACACAGTGATTATGCAAGTACTTTTTTTGCATAAATATTTAATTTTTAATGAATAATTGAATTTTATTGTATTTTTATCTGAATTTTTATAAAATAGGCTTGCATATTATTCAAAATAGGTGTATAATGCCTTTTATACGGCAGATAATTTTTTTTAAAACAACAAAAAAATACTGTACTTTTGCCCTTTTTAGAGTTATAATATTTTTTTACAAATGATAAAATTCGGAGGTTTTGATATGATTAAAGCAGGTATTATAGGCGCAACGGGATATGCGGGACAGGAGCTTGTAAGGCTTATAACACAGCATCCGCAGGCAGAGCTTGCGTGTCTTACATCGCAGAGCTATGCGGGAAAGGACTACGCCGAGGTGTATTCCGGCTATTCTCACTTAAGCTATGCTTGCGAGGAGGAGGATATAGAAAAAATGGCCGATGTGTGCGATGTCATTTTTCTTGCCCTGCCTCACGGAGTTGCAAGCAAAAAAATAAACAACGGCATACTTGAAAGAACAAAGATAATAGATCTTGGCGCAGATTTCAGACTTCAGGATATAGATGTATATGAAAAATGGTATACCACTCATTATTCAAAGGACATACTTCCCGAAGCCGTATACGGTCTCTGCGAGATAAACAGGGATAAAATAAAGGGCAGAAGGATAGTTGCAAACCCCGGATGTTATACGACATGCTCCATACTCTCCATGTACCCCCTTGTGAAGGAGGGACTTATAGATAATTCTTCTATTATAATAGATGCAAAGTCGGGAGCAACGGGCGCAGGCAGAGGACTTTCGCTTGCCAACCATTACTGCGAGCTCAACGAGTCCGTGAAGGCTTACAAGATAGCATGCCACAGACATACTCCCGAGATAGAGGAACAGCTGAGCTATGCCGCAGGCGAGGATATAGTTATAAACTTTACACCTCATTTAATACCCATGGACAGAGGCATACTTGCCACATGCTATGCAAATTTAAAGGGAAAATACAGCTATGCCGACATAAAGGCGGTATATGAAAAATATTACGGCAGGGAATACTTCATCAGGCTTACAAGCGAGGGAGTTTTCCCCGAAACAAAGTGGGTGAAGGGCTCCAATTTCACGGATATAGGCTTTGCCATAGACGAAAGAACAAACAGGATAATAGTTATAGGCGCGCTCGATAACCTCTTCAAGGGAGCGGCAGGTCAGGCAGTGCAGAATATGAATATACTCTTTGACATCGCGGAAAATACGGGACTTGACTATGTACCCGTATTCCCCGCATAGAACATGGAGGATAGGAAAAATATAAGGCTGAGGGAGTATGATTATTCGCAGAACGGCGTTTATTTCATTACAATCTGTACAAAGAATAAACAAAATCTGTTCTGGGATACAGCCGATACGTTGACTGTAGGGGCGGGCATTGCCCGCCCGCATGCAGGCTGTATGCTGTCCGAAACGGGAAAGATAGCCGAGGAGGGAATAAAGCACATACCCGAAGTCTACAGGATAAATTTGGACAAATATGTCGTTATGCCCAATCATATACATTTATTGTTAGCCATTACAGAAAATGACGGGCGAGCAATGCTCGCCCCTACAGAAAATGTGAGTAAAAATAACATACAAACAATACTTGTACCTACAGAAAACGAGGGCAAAAATAACGCACAGGTAATGTCCGTTCCCACGGAAAATGCGGACAACGGAAAAATAGCCTCAATATCAAATATAATTCAGCAATATAAGGGATATGTCACTAAAAAAGCGGGATTTACCGTATGGCAGAAATCTTTTTATGACCATATTGTAAGAGATCGTAATGAATATTTGAGCATTTGGAACTATATCGACACCAACCCCTTAAAATGGTCACTCGATGAATATTACAAGGAGGAATAATATGAATATAACAAACGGAAATGTTGTATCGCCAAAGGGCTTCAGGGCGGCAGGCGCTCACACGGGGCTTAAAAAGTCCAAGCCCGACGGCAATATCGGGCTTACATCAAACCCCAAGGACATGGCTGTGATAACGAGCGATGTTCCCGCAGTGGCTTCGGGCTGTTTCACTACAAATGTTGTAAAGGCGGCTCCCGTGCTCTGGGATATGGAAAAAACATCAAACAAAATAAAGGGCATAGTCGCAAACAGCGGAAATGCCAACGCCTGCACGGGCGAGCAGGGACTTAAGGACACCGAAAGCACTGCCGAAAGGCTTGCGGAGCTTGAAGGCGTGAAAGCCGAAAACATACTCGTGTGCTCTACGGGCGTTATAGGCGTTAATCTGCCTATGGACACCATATTAAAGGGCGTTGAAAGCGTTCACGCTCTTGTCACGGACAAGGCGGAGGGCGGAGAAAGCGCCGCCGAAGCCATAATGACAACCGACACCCACGCAAAGAAGGCATCGGCGGAGATAGAGATAGGCGGTAAAACGGTCACGATAGGCGGTATGGCAAAGGGCTCGGGCATGATAAACCCAAACATGGCTACGATGCTCTGCTTTATAACCACCGACTGCGCCATATCCAAGCCTATGCTTGACAAGGCGCTTAAAGCCTGCGTTAAGGACAGCTTCAATATGATATGCGTGGACGGCGATATGTCCACAAACGACACCGTCTTATGCCTTGCAAACGGCATGGCTGAAAATGCGGAAATAACCGAAGAAAATGCCGATTATACCGAGTTTAAAAAAGCGCTCATGTATGTGTGCAGGACGCTTGCCGTAATGTGCGCGGATGACGGCGAGGGCGCAACAAAGCTCATAGAAGCCAATGTGACGGGCGCAAAGGACAACGAGGACGCAAGGAAAATAGCGCTCAGCGTTGTTTCATCCTCACTTCTGAAGGCGGCTATGTTCGGCGAGGACGCCAACTGGGGACGCGTGCTCTGCGCCATGGGCTACAGCGGAGCGGAATTTGACCCTATGCGTGTAACTATAATATTCAGGAGCGAAAAAGGCGAAATAAAGCTTATGGACAGCGGAAAGCCCATAGTATTTGACGAGGAAAAGGCGGCTGATATACTTTCCGCCCACACTATATATATAGATATGCTCCTTGACGAGGGCGAGGCAAGGGCGACCGCCTGGGGCTGTGACCTGACATACGACTATGTAAAGATAAACGGCGACTACAGAAGCTGAAAAGGAGAAAAATATGGAAAGCATTATAAACAAGGCGAGCATACTTACCGAGGCTCTGCCGTACATAAAGAAATTTTCGGGCATAACCGTTGTTATAAAATACGGCGGAGCGGCTCTTGTGAATGAAGACATAAAGGAGACCATAATAAAGGACATAGCCCTTATGAAATTTGTAGGCTTTAAGCCCGTTGTGGTACACGGCGGAGGCAAGGACATAAATAAAGCTCTTGAAGCCGTAGGCATAGAGCCAAAATTCAAGGACGGTCTGAGAGTGACGGACGAGCCGACAATGGAGATAGTACAGCAGGTGCTCGCAGGCAAGATAAACAAAAACCTTACTACCGAGCTTTGCCGTCAGGGAATAAACGCCGTGGGCATATGCGGTAAGGATTCGGGCTTCATGCAGGTCAGAAAGGTCATGCCAAACGGCATGGACATAGGACTTGTGGGCGAGGTCACGGAGGTAAAAACGGAGCTTATAAACACTCTCATAAATAACGACTTTGTGCCCGTCATTTCATCCATAGGCGTGGATGAGAACGGCACGAGCTACAATGTGAATGCCGACTATGCCGCTGTTGCCGTAGCAGGCGCTTTAAAGGCCGAAAAGCTGGTGTTCGTTACCGATGTTTCGGGCATAATGCGCGATGTGAACGACCCCGACAGCGTTATATCCGTTATAAAGGAGAACGAGGTCAACAAGCTCATTGCGGACGGCACCATATCGGGCGGTATGCTCCCCAAGGTGCAGTGCTGTCTTGAGGGCGTGAAGGCAGGCGTAAACAATGTGCATATACTGGACGGAAGAACGGCGCACTGCCTCATTCTGGAGATATTTACAAACAAGGGTATAGGAACGCTTATAGAGAAATAAAGGAGGATATATATGAAAACAGCAGAGCTTGGAGAAAAATATGTAATGAAGACATATAACCGTTTTCCTCTTGCATTTGAGAGGGGAAACGGCATGTATGTATATGACGAGGACGGAAAGGAATACCTCGACTTTGTGTCGGGCATAGCGGTCAATTCGCTGGGACATAACCACCCTAAGCTTGTTAAAGCCATAAGCGAGCAGGCTGAAAAGCTCATACACATTTCGAACCTCTATTACACAAAGCCGCAGTGTACTCTTGCGCAGAAGCTTGTGGAAAACGGAGAGCTTGACAGGGTGTTCTTCTGCAATTCGGGCGCGGAGGCCATAGAGGCTGCGCTCAAGCTTGCCAGAAAATACGGCTCAAAGACGGGCAGGCAGGAAATAATAACAATGCACCGCTCCTTCCACGGCAGGACCTTCGGCGCAGTCACGGCAACGGGACAGGCGCACTATCACGAGGGCTTCGGAGATATGCTCCCCCATATAAAGTATGCCGAGTTCAACAATATAGCTTCGCTTGAAGAGGCTGTGACCGAAAACACAATAGCCGTGCTCATGGAGCCCGTTCAGGGCGAGGGAGGAATAATACCTGCCGACAAGGAATATATAAAGGCTGTGAGGGCGCTGTGCGATGAGAAGGACATACTGCTTTTATTTGACGAGGTGCAGTGCGGTGTGGGCAGGCTCGGAACGCTTTTTGCTTATCAGAGCTTCGGCGTTGTGCCCGATATAGTTTCCGCGGCAAAAGGCATTGCAGGCGGTGTGCCCTGCGGTATAATGCTTGCCAAGGAGGAGGTGGCAAATGCCTTCAAGCCCGGCGATCACGCTTCCACCTTCGGCGGAAATCCGCTTGCGGCTGCCGCAGGAAATGTGGTAGTTGACGAGCTTACGGGCGGTCTGCTCGAAAATGTGAAAACACAGGGAAAATATCTGAGAGAAGGGCTTGAAGCCTTTGCCAAAAAGCACAGCGATGTAATAACCGATGTGAGAGGTATGGGACTTATGCAGGGCATAGAGCTCAATAAGCCTGCTTCGGGATATATATCCGCGGCTATAGAAAACGGGCTTCTGCTTGTAGGCGCAGGCAGCAATGTCATAAGATTTGTGCCCTCGCTCATAGTCAGGAAAGAGGATATAGATAAAGCTTTGGATATACTTGAAAGGGTGTTTTGATTTTAAAAAGGAAGCTTATGGCTTCCTTTTTGCGTGTCGATAAAATCGACATGTTTGAAAGAAATTTCAGAACTTTTGCCTAACGGCAAAAGCCACAGCTAACGCTGTGTCCGAATTATTCTTTCGGTTCA
>CANROO010000131.1 GCA_947632235.1 uncultured Clostridia bacterium | reverse complement strand
CTGCTACCGACAAAGGCTCCAGCATTGCTGCCGCTTCAAAAGAAATGCCGGCATTAAGCGGTATCAGATTCCACACAGGAACCGCCACATACTCAGCAAAGCCTCCGTCTCGTCTTGAACCTATGTAATCATAATTCTCGCAGGTCTCATATTGACCGGATTTACAAGAATCACATTTGCGGCAGGGTATGAGAGGAAAAACTCCCACAGCCTTTCCTATAAGTTCTTTATCAGCTTTATTGCCTACCTTGCGCACAATTCCGGAAAATTCATGCCCGGGAATTGTGGGGAAATGGTATGTTCCCTTTTTGAATATACGGGGAATGTCAGAGCTGCATATTCCTGCCGCTTTTACTTCCACCAGTGCCCAACCGTCGGGGACTTCGGGAATTTCACAGTCTGTATATCGGAGATCATTGACTGCCAATAACTTATAAGCCTTCACTGCCGATTCCTCCTACTATTGTTTTAAATCTTTCCATATCTCCCGGAGTTGTAAGCTTAAAGTTCATATCATCTCCGGGTATAAGAGCAACATCCATATGACAGTGATAGGCTATTTCGCTGCTGCCTTTTATATTCTGCAATTCTGCCTTTGATAAGCTTCTGTTTATTTCTGTATATTTTTTAAGCTTGAATGCTTCGGGAGCTTGTCCCGAAAACAAAGTATTTCTGTCCAGAAGTCCAGATATACACTTGCCGTCGTTGCTTTGATAAACCGTATCGCTTATGGGCAGCACGGGCATACAGCCATCATGATATTCAAGCTGTTTGAGACAGGCAACAATGAGCTCCTCGCTTACCATAGGTCTTGCGGCATCGTGTATAATAACATTGTCATTATCATTAACCGAGTTTTTCATGCACACATTCAGACCGTTTAATATAGACTCCTGCCTTGTATCACCGGGCAAAGCAAAGCCCGATACTTTTTTGATGTCATAGGCTTTGAGCCATTTTTCTATATCTGCTGTAAAATCCGTGTCGGCAGTAATAACTATTTTGTCTATTTCTTTGCATCTTTCAAATTTTTCAAGAGTATATACAATAACAGGCTTGCCGTTCACTTCGACATACTGCTTGGGTATGTCAAGTCCCATGCGGCTGCCTGTTCCTCCCGAAAGTATCAAGGCTATGTTCATATTGATTGTTCCTCGTCTATAAGCTCAAAATCATGACCTGTCCTATCTTTCTCATCCGGAAGTTTCATATAGTCGCCATATAACTGTGTGAGCCATTCGTCGTAATTATCTACACCAATGACTTCTATATCTTCAAATTGATATTTTGTACCTTTACCATACCATTTGACGGGGAAAATGCTTTTTTCCTTGTGATATGACATAAGTGTTCCTGCCATTTTGCAATCTTCAAATGAATATTTGATAAGAGCTTTGTCATATTTTTTTATCCATGTGTCACATTTTACAAATTTCTCAACAGGGAAATTTTTACCTATAAACACAATTAGTTTTTTGTACCATTTTCTTTTATTCTTTACCTTTGTATTATCAGCAACTTCTCCATTTTTTAGTATTGATAGGTAGTACATACCCTTTAATAATTTTAGCCTATATATGTGTAGTTTTCTTAAAAAAGCATTATTAGGCACACCATCAATTGGAACTATATCCATCCATAAAAGTGAATCGTATGGGGTAATTCCTACTTTATATTTTAGTTTTAGTCTTTTGTTTCCGAATCTTATATAATTAATTACACCATTATGTCTATAGTAATTTATTATTTCGTAATCAGGATATTGTTTTAAAATATCATCAGCAAGCTCTAAAAACTTTTGATAATCTTTTCTAGGCATATCAATATCAACATCATCATCCCAAGGGATAAAACCCTTATGGCGTATTGCTCCCAACATAGTACCGCCGCCAATGTAGTATCTGAGGTTGTATTTTTCGCATATTTTTATAAATGCCTTTAAAAGCTCTAGTGATGTTTTTTGTGCAAGTCTTGTTTTACTGGATACCATAAACATTCCCCTCTGTTATTCTATGTTTGTATTTTTTGCTTTTGAATATGATATCTTAAAATTCAATTCAACAAAAAAACTAATATAACAACATATTCACCTTTTAGAAATTTTTAATCACATATATTCGTTCATATTCTTTTGTCACATTCAAACCATTTACTTTTGTTTGAACATCGCTAATTACTCTGCTTCTTTTACATTATGGCGATTACGCAATTCCATTGGAGGCGGTGTCATATAATCAGGGTACCAACATTTCAAATACGTATCATAGTCATCAGGTCCAATAATATCAATATCTTCAAATTTGTATTTTGTTCCTTTTCCATAAACTTTTTTTGGCACAATTCCCTCCAAACGATCATCTGTTTGAAAAGATGCGACCTCTTCTGCTTCATCATATGGGATCCTACTGATGAGCTTATGATATTTCATTCCACACTTTGCACCATCAAGAAATTCTTCTATCCTTGTAAGTTGCGCAGCTTTGATTATTATTTTTTCATACCATGGCCGCTTCTTTTGAAGATTAACTATTTCATCAAAATGAGCGAGTTGACACATTGTTCGACGATACATATACTTCAGGAAGAATATTTTTCTCCCTAAACCGGGCTTAGGCGCTCCATCTATTGCCAGCACATCAATCCATGCACCCGTCTTCATGACCTTACTGGCATTATTCAAAGTATAGATTTTATTTTTATTCATTATCATTGATGATAATGTAATGTGCTTTGCGCCCAGCTTGTAAGTACTGTAATATAAATCCTGTGGTAATACTTTATCCGCAATTTGTCCAAAACGTTCATAATCCGGTCGCGGCATAGCCACATCTATATCATCGTCCCACGGAATAAATCCTTGATGCCGAACCGCTCCTATCATACTTCCATAACAGAGAAAGTATCGAAGGTGGTTCTCTTCGCAAATTTTTATGAATACCTTGAGAATCTCAAGTTCCGCTTCTTGTAGTTTACTGAGTTTATGATCTGACATATTTCTTTCATTTTCCTTCCCGTATACAATATATACTCCATTTATTGCATATATCTTTATGTTTTAGCGGAGTAATCAGCACATCTCAATAATCTCAAATCTTTAAATGTTCTGATTATTACCAATCTGACTAATAATGTCAGCAGCAACTATCTCCTCGCCTGATCCGTCTTTTAATTGTTCTCTTGATATATCAGACAAACCATCATTTATGACTGCCTTCATATCGCATGTAGAACACTTGTCCAGTTCTTCTTTTGTGACTTTTCCGTCTCTGTAATCCCTGACTATCTTATTTTCATACATTGAATATTTTTTCTTTTTCCAAAAATAAAGGAATTTGTGCTTAATGACCCACCACGCAGGTACCCATATGTATTTATGCATAGCAGGGGAAACAGAGCCTATCATCCAGCAATCTCTGTCGCAACAACGCACTTTTTTGCGTACTGCTTCGGCTTCTTTGCTGTTCCAAAGTTCTTCCCATGTCTGTGTATTAAGATTTCCCATTACTTCCTTATCTTTAGTACCGTTACATGGCATAACATCACCGTAAGGATCTATAAAAAAGGTGTCAAAACTCATATCGCAAGGCAAGAGCCTTTTTTGTCCATATATATAGTTAATAAGTCCATGATTAAAATAGGCTCTGAACCACTTCTTAGGGCTGTTTGATTTCAACAGCTCATTTATTAGATTTTCAAAATTCTGAGCCACCATAGGGCGGTCGTGTATTATGTTCTTTGCCTCTACAAAGTAAAAACTGTTATGTAAGCTTGCCGTGGCAAACTCCATATTCATTTCATCTGACAGCTTGTACAACGGCACCAGATCGGGCGCATTTTTATCTTGAACGGTCATACCGAAACCAACATCTTTCATGCCCATTTCAACTAACTTTTTAAGAGTGCCGTAGCCTCTCTGAAATCCATTGTCAAGACCTCGTATTTCATTATTGGTCTTTTCAAGTCCCTCTATTGAAATACGGATGCCTACTTGCGGAAATTCCTTGCACAGATCAATTATCCTGTCGGTAAAAAAACCATTTGTGGATATAACAATTCTGTCGCTTTTTTTGTAAAGCTCTCTCACTATATCTTTTAGATCTGTGCGGATAAAGGGTTCACCGCCTGTAATGTTTGTAAAATACATTTTAGGCAGTTTTCTTATTGTTTCTATTGAAATTTCTTCCTCTGGCTTTGAGGGAGCTTTATATCTGTTGCACATTGAACATCTTGCGTTGCAGCGGTATGTTACTATTACTGTGCCGTTCAGTTTTTTCGTAGTCATGTCATACTTCCTTTATGTAATCAAATTGTTTTTCATAATAGTCTTTTAATGCATAAATTCAAATTTGTTTTGGTTTACTGATATAATAATAAAATCTCGTTTGTCACGTCATCCCAGTTATACTTACTGCAAATATAATTTGTTGCCTCATCCTTATATTTTTGTGCTATACTGCTGTTATCACAAATCATCTGCAATTTTTCTTTCAAGTCATCAATATTGCTTTTTTTAAATACAACCGCTTTATCCTCCACAACCTCCGTACATTCAGCTATATCAGATACCAGACAGCAATTACCATAACTCATGGCCTCCAAAAGACTTAATGGCATTCCTTCAAGATCGGAAGGCAATGTATAGATATAGGCATTACTATAAAGTTCCTCAAGAAGCTGTCCCTGCACAAAACCTGTGAATATTATTCTGTCATCGCCATTTGCCATTTCCTTAAGCTCTGACATAAATTCGTCTGTATCAGATGAACCACCTGCGATAACAAGCTTTTTATCCGTATCAACCTCTTTAAAGGCTTCTATTAGATATTTCAATCCTTTTTCCGGAACTATCCTGCCTAAAAATAAAACATAACTGTCTTTTTCAAGTCCAAACTTTTCTTTTATCAAATCGGGTTTTCTTATTGTCGGTCTGTTTACGCCATTAGGTATAAACCGTGTTTCCCTGCCATATGTATCTCTGAAATAATCCTGAACTCCCTTACTAAGAACAATGATTTCATCGGCGTATTTAACTGCCATTCTTTCACCAAACATAATGTATTTTCTTGCAAAATTACCCCATTTGGCTCTCTGATGATCAAGCCCATGTATAGTGGCTATACATCTTTTACCAAACAACTTAGGTATCCATATCATTGCACAAGGACCTTCGGCATGAAAATGCACCACATCACTTTTATCAAAGGCGGCGGCTAAAGCTGCAAAAAAAGATGAAGACATGGCAGCCAAGCCTTTAAAATCAAAGGTGGGAACACTTTTAAGCCTTATGCCCTCATATTCGGTCAGTTTATTGGTGTCAAATTCTTTCCCGCTGACATGGTGCCCCTTACGGTTGTAGCATATAACCGAATCTCCTAAATTAACCATTCTTGAAGCAAGTTGTTCTACAACGATCTCAACACCGCCTTCACGAGAAGGTATACGCTTGTGACCAAGCATTGATATTTTAAGATTTTCACTCTTTTCCATGCCAATCACCTTATACTCAATAAACTTAGGACCGTGTAAAAACATTAATAAGTACATTTACTAACCTGAACAAAAAAGATAAAAATGGCTTAATAAGTTCTGTATTTCAAATATTTTTTACAATTTCCACTCACTTAAAATTTCTCCCAGACATTTGTTGACAGTAAACTTAGTTAAAATCCGTAAGGCGAGTATTTAAGCTAGTTTTCAAGCATATTGAAATTTATTCACTTCAAAAAAACAGCATTTTTTAGAAAAATCAAACAACTAACAGTCCACCTAATTACAATCACAAAATATGAAGAGCAAATTTTTAGTGTTTTTATCAAAGCATAAGAGGGTGGTAAACTTTGGAGTGTCACTTCTTAATCCTTTTAAGCATTTTGGTAAGACGTTTTTTCAAGATTAAAATTAAAAGAAAAATGTTTGTCCGCACTTGACATTTTACTTCTGCTATAATAAAATATAAGTGAAGATAGACTAATGAGGAGAACGGCAGAAATGGAACAAAATACGCATTTATCTAATGTGATGGATACAATCAGGCATCCAAAGCTTGATGAGGCTTGCAAGCGGATATTGTCATTCAAAATAATACTGGCGCATATCCTGAAGGCTTGCCTTGAGGAGTTTAAAAACATAGATGTGAATGATATTGCGGAGAAGTATATAGAAGGCAAACCACTCGTATCTAAAGAAAGCGTTCATCAGGACGAGGGGCAGAAAATAACCGGCAGAAATACGGAAGACAATACAGTCAATGAAGGACTTGCAAAATATGACATTCTTTTTGATGTATATTTTCCTGAAATGGATAATCGTATTAAGATGATAATAAATGTTGAGGGACAGAGCATAATAAAATCATTGAAAAATCTGCTTAGACGGACAAGGTATTATTGTGCTCGTATGATCTCACAACAGTATGGCAGAGAGTTTAAAAAGGCAGAGTATGAAAAAATAAATAAGGTAGTTTCTATATGGATATTGTTTGACCCGAACGTTCAAATGAGAAACACTATAAAAAGAATTCATCTTACAGAGACCGATTTGGTTGGAAGCTCACCAAGCCTTAAGGAATATTATGATACTGACGAAGTAATTCTTGTATGTCTTGGTAATGAAGATGACGACAACTATTCGGGACTTATAAAAATGCTTGATGTGCTGTTTTCTGAAAAAATTGATGTAGATACAAAGAAACAAATGCTTGAAAAAGAATATGGCATTAAAATGACCGAAGAAATGGAAGAGGAGGTGCTTGGTATGTGTGACTACAGTGTTGGAGTATATGAAAGAGGATTGGCACAAGGTATAGCACAAGGTGTAGAGAGCAATTTGCTCGAAAATATCAAGAGTGTAATGAAAAATCTGAGCATATCATTAGAAAGGGCGCTTGAAATATTAAATGTTCCCCAATCCGAATATGAAAAATATAAAAAATTAATAAAATAAGTTGAAAATAGACAGAATATAATTTAAGTTCTGTCTATTTTAGTAAACATGAAAAGAGGCTTGAAAAAGAATATGGCATTAAAATGACCGAAGAAATGGAAGAGGAGGTGCTTGGTATGT
>CANROO010000130.1 GCA_947632235.1 uncultured Clostridia bacterium | reverse complement strand
GGTCAGAGGGGTATGAAGATAAACGAAATAACGCACTACGGCATTGAGAAATACGGTATACCGCTTCTGAGAGAGGAAATTGAGGAGATAATAGGCGTACCCATAGATTTTTACTGCAAGGTAAGCTTTGACGGCTTCGACTATCTCGTGGACGCCATAGGCGGTGTGGAGTACAATGTGCCCATGCAGATGGACTATGACGACCCCGATCAGGATCTGCACATACATCTTAAGCCCGGTATGCAGCGTCTCAAGGGCACGGACGCGCAGGGACTTGTGCGTTTCCGTTCGGGCTATGCAAATGCCGACATAGGCAGGATAGCCGTACAGCAGGATTTTTGCAAGGAGCTTCTTAAACAGCTCGTAAGCAAGGATTCGTTCTTCAAGAACGCTTCGGCTTATGTCACCACACTGTTTAAGTATGTCGAAACGGATATCAAGCTTTCGGATGCCATAAAGTATATGTCTATAGTAAAGGATTTCAACCCCGATAATGTAAGTACATACACCATTCCGGGAGATATAGGAAGCAAATACGGCTTCATAGGCGGTTTCCTGCTCAATGAGGCGGAGGCGCAGTCCTTCTGCTACGATATATTCCAGAAGCCTGTAAGCGAGATAAGGGCAGAAAGAGAGGCTGCTGCAGCCGCAGGAGCCGCGGGCGAAAACGGCAAGCCCGTATATAACGACAAGACGCTCGATATTCAGGTGCTCAACGGCGGTTATACCAACGGTATGGCTTCTGCCGTGCAGTCAAGGCTTTCGGCTTCGGGCTATAATGTCACCTCCATAGGCACATACAGCGGCAGCAAGACAAACAACACGCGTATTTATGTCAAGGCCGATGGTATGGGCGAGGAAATAGAAAAGGTATTTCCGGGCAGCAATGTAATAACCGACTCCACGGTCGCAACGGATCATGATATAGTTGTCGTGATAGGTATAAATGAGGAATAAATGAAATGATACGGCGTACCTTGTGCGCCGTATTTTAAATTTATCCTTTTAAATTCCGCCTATTTATGTTATACTATAAGCAATGTATCATAAAGGAGAAAGCTATGAGTAAGGACAGACAGTCTAAAATAAGGAATTTCAGCATAATAGCGCATATAGATCACGGCAAATCCACTCTTGCCGACAGGCTCATTCAGCAGTCGGGGCTTCTCACCGAGAGGGAGATGCAGGAGCAGATACTCGACAACATGGAGCTTGAAAGAGAAAGAGGCATCACGATAAAGGCTCAGGCGGTCCGCCTTATTTATAAGGCAAATGACGGCGAGGAGTATACCCTCAATCTTATAGATACCCCCGGTCATGTGGACTTCAACTACGAGGTGTCGAGGAGCCTTGCCGCCTGTGACGGCGCTGTGCTCGTTGTGGATGCCGCTCAGGGCGTGGAGGCACAGACGCTTGCAAATGTATATCTTGCGCTTGACAACAATCTGGAGATACTTCCCGTTATAAACAAGATAGACCTTCCCAGCGCCGAGCCCGACAGGGTAAAGGCAGAGATAGAGGACATAATAGGTCTTGATACCGAGGAGGCTCCGCTTATCTCGGCTAAGGCAAACATAAACATAGAGGAGGTCTTTGAAAAAATAGTGCATAAGCTCCCTGCGCCCGAGGGCGATGAGGATTCACAGCTCAAGGCGCTCATATTCGACAGCTTTTACGACAGCTACAAGGGCGTTATAGTGTTTATGCGCGTGTTTGACGGCAAGGTGAAAAAGGGCTCCAAGGTAAGATTTATGGCTACCAAAAAGGAATTTGAGGTAGTGGAGGTCGGCGTGTTCGGCCCCGGACAGTATATTCCCGTGGACGAGCTCAAGGCAGGCGATGTGGGCTATCTCACCGCCAGCATAAAAAATGTGCGTGACACCAGAATAGGCGATACCGTTACGGACGCATCGGACCCCGTTTCGGAGCCTCTGCCGGGCTATAAAAAGGTCAATTCCATGGTCTACTGCGGTATTTTCCCTGCGGACGGCGCAAAGTATGAGGATCTCAGGGATGCTCTTGAAAAGCTCCGCCTTAACGATGCCGCTCTCAACTTTGAGGCGGAGACCTCCGTTGCCCTCGGCTTCGGCTTCAGATGCGGTTTTCTGGGACTTTTGCATCTGGAGATAATACAGGAGAGGCTTGAAAGGGAATATAACCTTGACCTGGTCACTACTGCGCCCTCCGTTATATATAAGGTCTATCTCACGGACGGAAGCGTTATAGAGCTTTCAAATCCCTCCGATCTTCCCGATGTTACCACTATCCTCAAAATGGAGGAGCCGGTCGTAAGGGCGGAGATAATACTTCCGAGCGAATATATAGGCACCATAATGGAGCTTTGTCAGCAGAGAAGGGGAGAATATGAGGGCATGGAATACCTTGAAAAGACAAGGGCTGTGCTCAGGTATAAGCTTCCGCTCAACGAGATAATATATGATTTCTTCGATGTGCTCAAGTCCCGTTCGAGGGGTTATGCTTCATTTGACTATGAGCTTATAGGCTACCGCGAGAGCCGTCTTGTAAAGTTGGATATGCTTGTCAACAGGGAAGTTGTGGACGCATTGAGCTTCATAGTGCATGAAGATTCCGCAGCCGATAAGGGCAGAAAGATGGCTGAAAAGCTCAAAAAGGAGATACCCAGACACCAGTTTGAGATACCCATACAGGCTGCCATAGGCAACAAGATAATAGCAAGAGAAACAATTTCCGCCGTCAGAAAAGACGTGCTTGCCAAGTGCTACGGCGGAGATATAACAAGAAAGAGAAAGCTTCTCGAAAAGCAGAAGGAGGGCAAGAAGAGAATGCGCCGGATAGGCAATGTGGAGGTCCCGCAGTCAGCATTCATGAGCGTTCTCAAGCTTGACGAGGAGTAAGGAAAAGGCTATGACATCACTTTATATACACATACCCTTCTGCGTTAAAAAGTGCAGTTACTGCGATTTTCTTAGCTTTCCGGATATGCGCCTGAAGGACGCTTACAAAAAGGCGCTCATAAATGAAATAAATGCTTTTGACTGTTCCTCGGTCAAAAGCATTTTTATAGGCGGAGGCACGCCGTCCGTATTGGAGGGCATAGACATAGCGGAAATAATGCAGAGCACGGGAAAATTCAATATATCGGAAAACGCCGAAATAACAATAGAGGCGAACCCCGACACAATAACGGAAGAAAAGCTCAGGCTCTGCAGGCAAAGCGGAATAAATAGGATAAGCATTGGCCTGCAGGCATGGCAGGATGAATTGCTTGAAAAGCTGGGCAGAGTACACAGCCGTGAGAGATTTTTAAGAGCCTATGACATCGCCTCCGAATACTTTGACAATATCAACATAGATCTCATGTTCTCTCTGCCGTCACAGACGCCGGAAATGTGGCTTGAGACCCTTGAAAATGTTACGGCTCTTGAACCTAAGCATATTTCGGCTTATTCCCTCATTGTGGAGGAAAATACGCCGTTTTACTGTATGGAGCTTGACCTTCCCGATGAGGAGACGGACAGAGGGATGTATCACAGTGCCATTGATTTTCTTGCTTCAAAGGGCTATGAACAGTATGAAATATCCAATTTTGCAAAAAAAGGCTTTCATTCAGTCCACAACTGCGTCTACTGGGAAAGAGGGGAATACAAGGGCTTCGGCTTGGGCGCGGCAAGTCTTATTGACAATGTGAGGTATAAGAACACCGAGAGCCTGAATGAGTATATTTCGGGCGTTACCGTTGCGGAGAAAGAGGAGCTTTCGGACGGGGACATAAGGGCGGAATATATGTTCCTTGGGCTCAGGATGAACAAGGGCGTGTCAATATCCCGCTTTAAAGAGCTTTTCGGCAGGGATATGCTTTCGTATTATGCCGATGTCATAAAAAAATACAGAAAATACTTTGTTATTTCCGGCGACAGGCTTAGCCTTACGACAGAGGGCTTTGACATTTCCAACATAATTCTGTCCGAAATGCTTTAAACATATATGCCATATTGACAGCATAAAAACTGTGCAATATTAACAAATTAACAAAAAGGTAAAAATTTTAAAAGGAAATTTATATGTTTTGTTGAATATTATTTTATAAGGCTCGGACTGCGCCATAGTCCGTGCAAATTATGAAAATTACTGATATGGGGTGACTTTATGAAAAATTATTCAGCCGGTCAAATCAGAAATGTAGCCGTGTTGGGACACAGCGGCTGCGGCAAGACCACTATTGTTGAGGCTTGTCTGCACGTAAGCGGCGGCTCAAAGAGATTTGGCAGAATTGAAGAAGGAAACACAGTGAGCGATTATGATGCAGAGGAGATCAAGAGAAAGGTCTCCATAAGCTCGTCTATCGTTCCCGTTGAATGGCTCGATGAAAAGATCAATTTTATCGATACTCCCGGTTACTTCGACTTTGTGGGCGAGGTAAAGGAGGCGCTTGCGGTAGCCGATCTTGCGCTTATAGTGGTAGACGGCAAATCAGGCGTTCAGGTAGGTACCGAAAAGGCGTGGGAAATGGCAACCGAGGCCAATGTTCCCAAGATGATAATCGTAAACGGCATGGACGATGAAAACGCCAACTGGGAAGAGGTCTGCGAATCTCTGAAGCAGGCCTTCGGCAAGAGCGTTGCGCCCATACAGCTTCCCTTCTATGAGGACGGCAAGTATGTGGGCTTTGTAAATGCCATCAGAAGACAGGCAAGAAAGTTTGCAAACGGACTTGTAGAGCCCTGCGATATGCCCGAAGGCTTGAGCGATGAGGTAGAAACTATCAGAAATATGATAGAGGAAGCCGTTGCCGAGACAGACGATGAGCTTATGGAGAAGTTCTTTGCAGAGGAGAGCTTTACCGATGACGAGATACACAAGGGTCTTAACATAGGTATAGTTGAAGGAGTTGTTACTCCCGTCATTTCAAGCTCCGCTATAAATACATTGGGCATAAGAGTGCTTATGAATTCTATCAATAAGTTCCTTCCGCCCACAAACAAGGTCAGACCCGTTATGGAAGCTATCAATCCCAAGACTGACGATACAGTTGAGATCAACTGCGATGAGTCGGAGCCTGCGGCAGCCTTCGTATTCAAGACCATATCCGACCCCTATGTAGGACGCCTGAGCATATTCAAGGTTTGCAGCGGTGTTATAAAGAAGGATATGATGCTTAAGAATGTAAACAAGAACATTGCCGAGAAGATAGGCAAGGTATATGTTATAAGAGGCAAGGAGCAGATAGAGGTCGACAGACTCAACGCAGGCGATATAGGCGCTGTTGCAAAGCTCCAGAACACCAGCACAAACGATACTCTCGCTTCAGCCGACAGACCCGTTGAGCTCAAGCCCATAGAGTTCCCCAAGCCCTATCTTTCAAAGGGTATCACTCCCAAGACAAAGGGCGATGAGGACAAGCTTGCAGGCGCTGTTGCCAAGATGCTAGAGGAGGACAAGACTCTCGACTTCAAGGTAGACAAGGAAACAAAGCAGTCTGTCATCACAGGTATTGGCGATACTCACATTGATGTATTTGTAAGTAAGCTTAAGAGCAAATATAAGATCGAAGTTGAGCTTTCTGATCCCGTTATACCTCACAGAGAGATGATAAAGAGCAAGGAGCAGGTTAGATATAAGCATAAGAAGCAGTCGGGCGGCGGCGGACAGTACGGCGATGTTGAGATAATCTTCGAGCCCAGCGGCGACATCACTATTCCTTATGTATTTGAAGAGCAGATATTCGGCGGTGCCGTACCCAAGCAGTACTTCCCCGCTGTTGAAAAGGGTCTTCAGGACTGCGTAAAGGCAGGACCTCTTGCAGGCTATCCCGTTGTAGGCATCAAGGCTACCCTTGTTGACGGCTCATATCACCCCGTTGACTCAAACGAGGTTTCATTCAAGATGGCCGCCATAGGCGCCTTCAAGGAGGCCTTCAAGAAGGCTAAGTCGGCTATAATGGAGCCTATCAACACTGTTGAGGTTATAGTTCCCGACAGCTACACAGGCGATGTTATGGGCGACCTTAACAAGAGAAGAGGCCGTATACTCGGTATGGAAGCTCACCACGGCAAACAGCACATCACTGCCGAGGTTCCCGCTTATGAAATGATAAAGTATGCTACAGACCTCAGAAGTATGACTCAGGGCAGAGGCGAATTTACTATGGAATTCACACGCTTTGAGGAAGCACCTCACGAGGTGCAGGAAAATGTTATTGCCAAGAGAAAGAGCATGCTCGAAGGCAAATAATTAAGTTTTCTCATTTTTTGTTTCTTTTCTTAAATCTTCCGTGCAACCGTTTTTCGGTTGTACGGGAGATTTTTTTTGCGTTTTTCGTCTGCTCTTTTGTCTTGAATTATATATCTTTTTTGGTATAATTATATTAAAGCGGTCAATACCGTCAAAAATTTTATGAAAAGAGGTAATTTTTTATGAGAAAAAAGCTGGAAATAACCGAAGGCATATTCCCTATGCCCGTTCTTATGGTAGCCACCTATAACGAGGACGGCAGTGTGAATGTTATGAATGCCGCCTGGGGAACAATGCAGGAGAGAGGAAATGTGGCGCTCAATCTCACCGAAAGTCACAAGACCGTCAAAAATATAAAGGCAAGAGGCGCTTTCACGGTGAGTATAGCCGACTGCGCTCATGTTAAAGAGGCGGATTATTTCGGCGTGGAATCGGGAAATAATGTTGCGGATAAGTTTGCGCGCAGCGGACTTACTTCAAGCAAGTCCGAGACCGTTGACGCTCCCGTTATAAATGAATTTCCCGTTTGCCTTGAATGTGAATTTATAGAATATCAGGACGGCAAATACGGCTGCGGAGTTATAGGCAGGGTAGTAAATGTCACGGCGGACGAAAGCGTTATAAAGGACGGCAAAATAGATATGTCGCTTGTGAATGCCATCGCCTTCGACCCCTATACGCATGGCTATTATAAAGTGACCGAAAGAGTCGGCGAAGCCTTCAAGGATGGATTTGAGCTTAAATAAAAAAAATCCCTCCGGAAATGATGATTGTATTTTGATATTGTTGCAAATATAAATTAAACCACCGCCCTTGCCGTTTGTTGGCTTCGTATCGGTTGCTTCACGGTAACTCCGGTGCGGGGACTGTCCCCAATACGAAAAATAAACCAA
>CANROO010000129.1 GCA_947632235.1 uncultured Clostridia bacterium | reverse complement strand
ACGAAAAATTTTTTCTTTTTTTTAATATTATCTTTCTTTTTTTCGCAAAAAAAAGAAACAAAAAAAGCGTGGGGTGCTTTCGAGGCACCCGTTGCGCCGCAAAGATAGATGCGGACGCACGCAGTGCGGCTTTTCCACAGGAAAAGCGCTGACACACCCCTTGACGACCTTTACGCCCCAAAGCTAACGGACTGCTTGAGCTTCGTTGCGTAAAGGTGCTGTTTGGGTTTCGCTCTTCGCTTCCTGAGCCTTCGGCTCAGACAAGCTGCGAAACCTTGCAGACATCCGGTATAGTGTGAATAAGCATTTTTATTGCCTGAGGTATTGGGGACAGTCCCTGTTCAGGGACAGTCCCCGCACCAAAGCTGCCTTGATGCAACCGACACGCAGCCAACAAGCAGTCCCTGCACCAAAGCTGCCTTAATGCAGCCGATATGAAGCCAACAAGCGGGGACTGTCCCTAGAGAAACAAAAAAAACTGCACTGAACGATAATGTATAAGCCCCAAAAAACCGAAAGTTAAATAAGCACAGGGACTGTCCCCAAAACATATGGATAACATAACGGAGCTGTTGCCAAAACGCTATGACTGCACTAACTTTAATGTAAGGTCGGCCATTGCACGCCCGCTCCAAAAAATCCCTCCTATTTTATTGCAATCCTCCCCAAAATCTGTTATATTTATAATATCGAAAAAATGATATAAGGCGGTAGAAATATGGATAGGATAAAGCTGAATGCGAGGGCAAAAATAAACATAACATTAGACGTTTTGGGCAAGAGGGATGACGGCTATCACGAGCTTTCAATGATAATGCAGACCGTCAATCTCTGCGACAATCTTACAATAAGCTTGGATGACAGCGGAGACATAGAGATGAGCTCAAATTACAGCTGGCTTCCCTGCGATGAAAGGAATCTTGTCTACAGGGCGGCTGCGCTCATGAAGGAGACCTACGGCATAAAAAGGGAATAAAGCTTCATCTTGAAAAAAATATACCCGTTGCCGCAGGCATGGCAGGCGGAAGCAGTGACTGCGCCGCGGCTCTCATAGGCATAAGGAATATCCTGAGGATAAAGGCAAGCGACACGGAGCTTATGGCTCTCGGCAAGACTCTCGGCGCGGATGTGCCCTATTGTATTTTAAGAGGAACGGCTCTTGCGGAGGGCATAGGCGAAAAGCTCACACAGCTCCCGCCTTTTCCCAACACCACCGTGCTCATTGCAAAGCCTCCCATAAATGTGTCCACGGCGGCTGTTTTCGGCAGCTTCGATATGTCCAAGGTAGAAAAACACCCCGACAACGCCCTTATGACGGAGCTTATAAAAAATAAGGACATTGAGGGCATATGCAAAAATATGTGCAATGTGCTCGAAAGCGTGACCGAAAATAACTATCCTGTAATTGCCGATCTCAAAAAGGCCATGCTCGAAAACGGCGCTCTCGGCTCTCTTATGAGCGGAAGCGGTCCCACGGTGTTCGGCTTTTATGAAAGCTATGATAAGGCGCTTAACGCCCTCAGATATATCAGAAGGAAGTTCGGCATAAGAGAGGTGTATATAACTACCGTGTTTAATACAAGCAGATGATATTATAAGGTATGTATTTCAAGAGGTTTGGCATTGATAAATTTTCCTCCTTAGACTTAACTTTAACAAGTATTTTACACAAAAAAGTTATTAATTTTTTGTGAAAAGTGCCATAATTTTTTTAAGGCTAAAAAAACGCTTTTTTTTGCTTGTATTATAGTAAAAAAAGTTTTATTATAATAGGTAGCTGATATTGTCCGAGGCTATACGGACAAGAAAAATAAACTATTCAATCATCAGCAAAGATTGATAAAGGAGGATTTTTAATGCACAAGAACTTGAAAAGAATTGTAAGTGCGGTTCTTTCTATGGCAATGGTATGCTCAAGCATTACCTTTGCAGGCGTTACAAGTGTTGCTGCGGCTGAGAGCGTTATAAGCGATCAGGGCGGTTGGCTTGAGTCTGCTTACGTAGAATGGAGCGCAATTACAGACAGTGCAAAGGGCGCTGCCGATGGCTATGCTGTATATATAAAGGAAGCAAGCGCGGCAGATTCAGCCTACGAAAGGCTCGACAATGAGCTTATAAGAAAGTACACAACATATTTCAGAGCAGACGCTGTGGGCTTAAAGGCAGGCAGCTATGTTATGAAGATCGTTCCCGCTTTCGGCGGAAGTCTTGACGAGAGCAAGGCGGTTGTTTCCGGCACTCTCAATGTTGAGGCTCACGACCGTTCGGGCGCTGCTTTCTCGTCAAAGTCTACTCTTAAGACGGCTTCGGGCGCTTATAACGATGACGGTACCCTTAAGAGTGACGCGCTTGTGTTCTATGTAACAAAGGACACGGCAAAGACTATTACAGCAGATCTCTACGGCGACAGCGCTAAGCAGAAGACCACATACACCGGTATGCAGGATATAATCGCAGCCAAGGAAAAGGACAGAGATGCCACTCCTCTTGACTTTAGAATTATAGGCACTATTACTGACAAGGATATGGATGCTCTCTTATCCAACGAGGGTCTTCAGGTAAAGGGTAAATCCTATACTCCTCTTAACATTACAATAGAAGGTATCGGTGAGGATGCTGCTTTCAACGGCTTTGGTATGCTTTTAAGGCAGGCTGCCAATGTTGAGGTAAGAAATCTTGCCATTGTCAACTTCATTGACGACGGTGTTTCTATTGATACCAAGAACGAAAATTTATGGATCCACAATATCGACCTTACATACGGCAAGGCAGGCGGCGACAGCGACCAGGCAAAGGGTGATGGTTCCATAGATATCAAAGCCGGTTCAAGATCTATAACAATAGCATACAACCACTTCTGGGACAGCGGAAAGTGCTCGCTTTGCGGTATGAACGATTCCGGTAATTATGATATACATATTACATATCATCACAACTGGTTCGATCACTCCGACTCCAGAATGCCCAGAGTAAGATCATTCTCAACTCATGTTTATAACAATTACTATGACGGTATAAGCAAATACGGCGTAGGTTCAGCATTGGGAGCTTCCTTATTTGTTCAGAATAACTACTTTAACGGCTGCAAGAGCCCTGCCATAACGGGTATGCAGGCTCATGATGTAGGTTCTGACGGCGATAGTACGCTTTCCGGCGAACAGGGCGGCATTATAAAGATGTTCGGCAATAAGTATGTAGACTGCCCACAGTATACATCATATCAGCAGAACAACAAGGACTTCGACGCTTATGAGGCTACTTCTGCAGATGAAAAGATACCTGCATCTATCAAAGCTGCAGCAGGTGTTGCATACAACAACTTTGATACAGATACCTCAAAGTTTGATTTACATGTTAAAAAGCTTGACAATGCGGAGGATGTTCCCGCAGTTGTTAAGAAGTACGCAGGTCCTATGAACGGCGGTACACTTCTTGAAGTATTCGGACAGCCTAGGAGCGCTTTCCCAAGTCTTAATGATGCTTCATCATACGATCTTGATACTGCTTTGAAGGCAGCTGTAACAAATTACAAATTAAAAGACCTCGTTTCTATCGGCGGTATGGAATCGGGCGGCGACGTATCATCAACAGAGTCAACCGAGAAGACCTCTGAAACCACAACCAAGAAGGAAGGCAGCTCAGAGTCAACAACTCTTGATCCCAAGACTATTGTTGAGGATAAGACTCTTGTAAGAGATGCAAATGCACCCGAAAAGGTTCCTACTGACGATAAGTTTACTTTCGACGCAGGTTCTGATTCAAGCAGTCCGCAGGTTTATAATCATAAGACCAGCGATGTAATAAGACTTAAGAGCAAAGGCTCTATATCATTCACAGTTAAGGAAGGCGCAACAATTAAGATCAAGGCTGCAGGCGCAAATGCCGATGACGCAGCAAGAACTCTTACTCTTTCGGGTCCCGTAAGCAAGACTGTTACGCTTCCCGCAGCAAAGACCGAGGGCGACAGGTATCCCGAGCAGGTTTACGGCGAGAACCTTCCTGCAGGCACATACAAGCTGACTGCAAGCAAGGATGTAGATATTAATGAAATTTCTATCACATTCGGCGCAGCTGCAGAAACTACATCTCAGCCCACAACGGCTTCTTCAACAGATACGACAAAGGCTCCCGAGCAGTCCTCACAGACTTCAACGGAGAAGGCTCCCGAGTCTACAACAGAAGGCGAAAACGGACCTTTCTACGGCGATGTTGAGCACGACAACGACAGAGATATAAACGATGCTGCAACTCTCCTTGGTCAGATACTTGACGGAAGCGTTGCTCCCGAGCCCGGTATCAACGATGTAAACCTTGACAACAAGGTGGACTCCGAGGATGTTGCTATTATCCTCCAGAAGATACTTGATTCTTCATACACTATGCCTTGCGAGGGCAAGGTCGACATTGGCGGCGGTGAAACACCCACAGAGGCCACAACAGCCGCTCAGGCTACAACACAGGCAGGTCCTACAACTCAGGCTACTACTAAGGCTCCCGAACAGCCCACAGAGGGCACAACGGCGGCTCAGCCCACAACTCAGGCAGGACCTACTCAGGCAACTACCGAGGAACAGCCCACTGAGGGAACAACGGCAGATGTATTCGATGTTGACTATGCTCCCGTGTATGAATCTGGCAAGACAATGGCCGAGGGCGATGTTATATTCGCAAAAGACGGCGTGACTGTATATGCTGCTCAGGATCTTGTTTATGAGCAGAAGACAGACGGCGACGCAGTATTTGACGGAATTGTGCTTAATGACAGGATCAAGTCAACAGGTGTTAATACATCTTTATCGCTTGACGGTGCAAAGGCAAGAAATTACCGTGTAATGGCTAAGATAGTGGCAACATCTGCGGCAAAGGTTTCTCTTGCAGTATCAATTCCCGCAGGCAAAGAACTCTTGCTTGCAACTATTGACGGCGGCAATGCAACAACAGTCAAGAATATAGATACAACAACTGCAGGCTATGAGTTCGTAACTGTTGAACTCAATGCAGGTGATACCGTTTATCTTATCGGCCAAAGCACTAACCCCGAGATCTACGGCATTGATATTGACGCCATAGGCGGTTCAGCACCCGAGGAGCCCACTGAGAACACAACTGCGGCTCAGCCCACAACACAGGCAGGACCTACTCAGGCAACTACCGAGGCTCAGCCCTCAGAGGCAACTACTACAGCAGTTGAAGCTTCTACAGAGACTACAACTCGTTCGATATTTGATATTGAAGACCTTACAACTGCACCTATTAAGGTAGGCGCTGACAACAACGTTGTTCTTGTCTTTGATAAGGATGATTACACAAAGAATGCAAAGGGCGACATTATCGATGTAACAGTTGAGTTCAATGCAGATGTTGTCGGCGGAACAGGCGGCATACTCGTGCTTGAATACACAGACGCTAACGGTAAGCTTGCAGACTGCAATGAGCTTGGTTTAAGACTTACAGATAAAGACGGAACCTGTCGTTATAAATTTGACGATAAAGATAACGTCACTCCCGCAGCAGACGGCAAGATGATAGCAGGCGACAATGTTGTTACTTACTCTATCAACACCAAGACAGGCGAGGCTGTATGTACGATTAATGACGGCGCTTCTACTACCGTTACGGGACTTACGATAGACAATATTGTCGGCGTTAAGTTCAATAAGAAGAGCGGCAGAGTAATAACAATAAATGCTTTCTATGCTGAGGGCAAGAATGAGGGTACTCCCGATGAGCCTACAGAGGCAACAACGGAGAAGGCACCCGAAGCTACAACAAAGGCACCGGAGGCTACAACAAAGGCACCCGAGGCAACAACGAAGGCTCCGGAAGCTACAACAAAGGCACCCGAGGCTACAACGGAAGGAACTTCTGAGGCTACAACGGCAGATGTATTCGAGGTTGAATATGCTCCCGAGTATGAATCAGGCAAGACAATGGCTGAGGGCGATGTTATATTCGCAAAAGACGGCGTAACTGTATATGCTGCCCAGAATCTTGTTTATGAGCAGAAGACAGACGGTGATGCAGTATTTGATGGACATGTGCTTAATGATAGGATCAAGTCATCAGGTGTTAATACATCTTTGAAACTTGACGGCGGAACATCAAGAAATTATCGTGTAATGGCTAAGATAGAGGCAACATCTGCGGCAAAGGTTTCTCTTGCAGTGGCAATTCCTGAAGGCAAAGAACTCTTGCTTGCAGCTATTGACGGCAACAATGCACACACAGTCAAGAATATAGATACAACAACAGCAGGCTTTGAGATCGTAACTGTTGAACTCAAGGCAGGCGATACCGTTTATCTTATCGGCCAAAGCACTAACCCCGAGATCTACGGCATTGATATTGACGCCATAGAGGGCGGTTCAACACCCGAGCAGTCCACAGAGGGAACTTCATCCGAGCAGTCTTCAGAGGAAACTTCATCCGAGCCTGCAACCTCCGCACCTTCGGGCGAGGGTACACATAGCCATGTATTCACAGGTAAAAATCTGACATCTGATTTCTTTACATTTACAAGTTGTAATACAAAAACTAATCAGGGTAGCGTTGAATACAATGGACAGACAATTCCGGAGTGTTTGCAGATAGAAACACATACAGATGTTTCGTTTACAGGAGCAGGCACACTTAAGCTGGTATTTAAGACCGGTGACGGCGGCAAGAAAATCCTTATAGATAAAGAGGAAAAAACAATAGGAACAGATAATACATTATCTGTTGAGCTTGGAGCCGGAGAACATCATATTACAAAGAGAGATACAGTATATGTGTTCTATATGGAATTTACAGAAAAATAAAAACTGATTGTTTTTCACAGAGGGAGATTTCTCCCTCTGTTTTTTTGTTGGTTGGGACTGCTTCCCCCAACTGTCAATGAAAGCGGAAAGCTAATATATAGGACGGGCGAGCAATGCTCGCCCCTACATAAGATTATGCAGAATTTAGCAAAGAGCAGAAAACTACCGACTGGGCGGGGACTGCTTCCCCCAATACGAAAAATAAACCAACACCCTTGCCTGTAGGGGCGTGCATTGCACGCCCGCGGTAGACCGAAGTGTTTTGGGGACAGTTCATTACGTTATCCTCTCGTTTTGGGGACAGTCCCTGTTCAGGGACAGTCCCCGCTCGTTGGGTTATGCAGAGGCT
>CANROO010000128.1 GCA_947632235.1 uncultured Clostridia bacterium | reverse complement strand
AGCAAAACAAGGCGGCGGCTTTCGGTGAAGCCGAAAGTGCTGAACATTCGGGGACAGTCCCCGCTGACCGTGAGGGAGTGCTAAACAAGGCGGCGCAGGATAGCGTCCCATTGACTGAGAGGGCGGAAGAGCCGAGAGGAAAGCTGAAGAGAAAGGCGAAGGAGGAATAGACAAATGGCAAAGAGACCGAGCGTAAGCATAATATTCTCCCAGAAGGCAAGCACGCTTATTGAAAGAAGCGGAGACAGTATATGCGTGCTTTTAACAAAGAAGGGAGAAAAGAATTTATACAAGGAAATAGAGCTTTTAAGCGACATAACGGAGGAAGACGAAATATCGGCAGACGCCAAGACAGCTATAAGCTACGCTTTGGCAAGCTCTCCCAAAAAGGTCATTATAAGCGACATGGGCTTTAAGGCTGTGAAGGACAAGCTCATAAAGGACAATGCGACCAACTTTATAATAACGGATATAGAGGCGGAAGCGGAGTGTGACGACATGGTGAGCGATATTATAAGCCTGGCAAAGAACAAGGGCTACGGCTGTTATGCTGTGGCTGTGGACGACACACCGTCAAAGAAAGATATGCACTACATTGCTTTGGCAAGCTCAACTTATGCAAAGTATTATAACACAAATGATGAGGAGCTTACGGAGTACGATGTGAAGGCGCTTTTTGCGGGCGCAATATCGAGCTGTGGAGTACACAGGAGCCTTACAAACTATACTCTGCCTCTTGTTAAAAATGTAAGCGTTACGGACGAGGCGGACGGGCTCACCGAAAAGGGCATTGTATATGCCGAGATGATGAGCGGAAAGCCGAGAGTGGTGTCGGGAGTGAACACTGCGGAAGTAAGCGGAGATGTGACGGAGGATATGCAGCATATAGAGGTCGTACAGACAATGGACATGATATGCAAGGACATAACGGACACATTCTGCGAATATTACAGAGGCGCGTACAAAAACAACTTCACAAATCAGTTGCTTCTTATAGCTGCAATAAACGGATATTTCCGCGACCTTGCAGACGAGGAAGTGCTTGACGATGAATTTGACAACAAGTGCGAAATAGACATAAGCGAGCAGAGGCAGGCGTGGGTTGACTACGGCAGAACCGAGGCAGCGGACTGGAGCGACGACACTGTTAAAAGGCGCAGCTTCGGAAGGAAGGTATTTCTTAAGGGCAATATAAAGATATGCCAGAGCATGGAAGACCTTGAGATGTACATTGTGCTTGAGTAAGGAGGCGGGAATATGAGTAAGGTGAATACTCTTGCGCTTGTGGGAACGGGCGGAAAGGTATACGAGGACGGCGAGATAGTCGGATATGTGGAGAGTATAGAAGTAAAGGTCACGGGAGACTTTGAAGACATAGAGTGCTGCGGAACATTTGAAAGCGACTATGCCTACATAGGCTACAAGTGCGATGGCACAATGACCTACACAAAGACTACCACTACAAGGGCAGATCAGATACTTGACGACTTCGAGGCGGGCAGAATGACCGAAAAGACGATAGTAACGGATCTGACGAATATGAACACAGGAAAGACGGCAAGCTATTCAATGTCAAATGTGGTATTTACGGAAGTTACGGCAGTGAGCATAAAGAAGGGCGTTATAAAAGAGACGGTGCCTTTCAAAAGTTCGAGACCGAGACCGTTAAGCACGATAGATTAAATATTTTTTGGGATAATGACGGGGGAATGAAATGTTCTCCCGTTATTGCAAGGAAGGAGGGTGGAGTATGGCGAGACCTACAAAGAGTGTAAAGGCTTTAAGCGATTATTCGCAGACAAAGGCGGAGATCGCAGAGAGGGCGAAAAACGAAGAAAAGCTGAAGGCGAAGGGTGAGCTTACTCCCCCGAGGTGGCTCAACAAAAGGCAGAAGGCAATATTTAAAGAAATAGTAGCCTGGCTTAAGGAAAGCGAAATGCTTGCGGTGAACGATACATACATACTGTTAAAGACGGCAATAGCCATTGAGAGGATAGAGCAGATAGAAAAGGACATAAACGAAAGAGGCTTAATTGATATTGACGCAACGGTATTGTCGCTATTAAGGCAGTACACATCGGACTTTTACAGAGGGTGCAATGAGCTGTGTCTTTCGCCTCAGTCGAGAGCCAAGCTGGCGAATGCGGCAATGGCGAAGGAGAGGGCGAAGCCGTTGGAGGATATCATAAAGAGGGCGAATTTGTAATGCAGAAAAACGGATACGGTGAGTTCAGAAGCCGAATGAGGCAGTACAGGAACAAGGAAAAAATAGGCATAACTACGGGCAGGCTTACAAATATAAAGCCTCTTACAATAAAGGTGGAATATTCAGGCATAGAATTTGAATTTGACAAATTCAAAAGCCTTATAAATATGGACAATATGACGGAAGAGGACATAGGTACGGAATACACGGTGCAATTTACAGACGACAATCAAAGCCTGTTTGTAATAGGCGAGATAAAATATTATGACAAATACAACTGTAATAACTGAGAGCAGGGCTTATAAATACTGCAAGGCGCTTACAAGGAAAAGCAACAAAAAAGCGCCGATATATGTTAAGAAGCAGGCGAAAGCCTGGCTTAAGATAGCGGACGGTAAGGACAGCAGGGCTTATGTGAGCGAGGAAGCCTACAAGCTTTTGAATGAGCTGCTGGGACTTATGAGACACCCGGACCTTAACTGCGCAATGACGGAAGGACTGGAGGATTACGCCTGTTTTCTGCTTTGCGCCGTGTTCTGTACGAAGGAGAAAAAGACCGGCACAAGATATTATCAGACGGTGCTTCTTGAGATATGCCGAAAGAACTTCAAGACATTCAACAGCGCCATAATATTTGTGATAGGCATGATAATAGAGCCGAGATTTTCAAGGTTTTTCAGCGTGGCTCCCGACTATAAGTTAAGCTCGGAGCTGAGACTTGCAGCGCGCAAGATAATAAAATCAAGCCCTGAGCTTGAGGAATATTTCAAAATAAAAAGAGATGAGATAGTTTGTAATCTGAACGACATATCATATACGCCTCTTGCATACTCAAATGACAAAATGGACGGCAAGCTGGCAAACATATTCCTTGCCGATGAAGCGGGAGCTATGGACGCTTACCCCGTGGAGGCTATGAGATCGAGCCAGATAACGCTAAGAAACAAGCTGGGAATAATAATAAGCACGCAATACCCGAACGACAACAATGTGCTTACCGACGAGATAGACTATGCCAAGAGAGTACTTGACGGGCTGACGGAGGACAAGAGATATTTTGCGCTGTTGTACGAGCCCGACGACGACATAAAAAACAATTGGAGGACAGACGACAACTGCATATATCAGTCAAATCCCGTAGCTGTTAAAAACAATGTGGTATTTGACGACATAAAGAAAAAAAGAGCGCTTGCCATAATGTATGAGAACAGGCGGGAAAACTACCTGTGCAAGCACAACAACATACTCTACAAGGGCATAGGAACGGAAGGATATATAGACATAGAGTGCGTAAAGAAATGCCGAAGGAATATAGACAAAGAGTTTTGGAGAGGCAAGAAAATATACGCCGCAATGGATCTGTCGCTTAGCGATGACAACACGGCGGTGTCGTATGTGACGGAATATGAGGGAATAATATACTACGGAGGAATGTGCTTTATACCGGAAAACAGGATAGGAGAAAAGAGCGTCAGAGAAAAGCTCAATTACAGGGCTATGATAGAGGCGGGAGAGTGTACAGCCTGCGGAGATGATGTAATAGACTACGGCGTTGTGGAAAGGTATGTAATGGGACTTGAAGAGAGCCTGGGAGCAAGCATAATGCAGATAGGCTATGACAGGTGGAACGCATTAAGCAGCGCTCAAAAGCTGGAGGCTGCGGGATATGAATGTGTTGAGATAAAACAGCACAGCTCTGTGCTGCATTCGCCCACAAAGCTATTGAAAGAGAGAATACTTGAAAGGCGGTTTTGCTATGACAAAAACAGGCTTCTTGA
The DNA here is from genome assembly GCA_947632235.1 of uncultured Clostridia bacterium. Classification (GTDB taxonomy): domain Bacteria; phylum Bacillota; class Clostridia; order Lachnospirales; family CAG-274; genus Gallispira. Next base: position 3,182 of record CANROO010000128.1, on the reverse strand, counting down.
AATAAATTTTGAAAATGCGAGATGTACGGAGGACACGAACCTCAACAAATATGTGAACAAGAAAAGAAGCGCGGGAAAGGTGGATATGGTGGTGAGCTTGATAAACGCCATGTATCTGTTGGAGCAGGAGCAGTTGAACGGCTGGGAGTTTATATGTCAGAGCTGAGAGGTTGAAAGAGGGAGAGAAAATGGGATTTATTAAAAGGTTATTAGGCTTGGAGGAAAGAGGCGAGGGCAAGACGGAGATAACGCCCGAGCTTACGGCGGAGCTATTGAAAATAATACTTGAAGGCGGAGGCATAAGCAAGGAGACAGCTCTTTCGATACCCGCAATAGCGAGCGCAGTGAACCTGATAGCGGGTATAGGCGCAAACATAACATATAAATTATATTCCGTAGACAAGGGCGGACGGCTGAATGAGCTTGAGGACGAGAGGGTGAAGCTCGTAAACAAGAACACGGGCGACCTGTTGAACGGCTTTGAGATGAAAAGGGCGTTTTTGAGGGACTATCTGCTTATGGGAAACGGATATATATACATAAACTCGAGGCGCAACAAGGTTGAGAGCCTGCACTATGTGAGGGCAGAAAATGTGAGCGTTACTACAAATACAGACGCTATATATAAAAAAGCGATATACAATGTGCAGGGGAAGATGTACTATCCTCATGAGTTTTTAACGATAGCAAAAAATACGACTGACGGCGTGAAGGGCGAGGGGCTTATAAACGAGCAGAAGCTCATAATAAGGCTTATAGGGAATATGCTTAAAATGCTGAATACCAACACGGCGGGCGGAGGAATGAAAAAGGGCTTTTTGCAGAGCCAAAGGAAGCTCACAACGGAAGAAATGGACTATCTGAAGGAGACATTTACAAAGCTCTACGGCAGCGCCGAAAGCAAGGTCATGATACTTAATCAGGGCGTGGAATTTAACGAGGCGCAGGAGACCTCGACGGATATGCAGCTTCAACAGTTATACGAGGGCATAAGCTCGGATGTGGGCGAAATACTGCTGCTGCCCGAAAACATAATAAACGGTACGGCGGGCAAGGACGAATACAGAAATTGGTTCAAAAACTGTATAAATCCTCTGGCAAGCGAGGTAGTGGCGGCGCTCGATGAGACAATGCTTTTGGAGAGCGAGAAGGGAAAGAAATTCTGGAAGGCGGACACAAGCGAGCTGGAGAACGGCGACATAAAGGAGCTTTTTGAGGCTTATGAAGTGGGCGTAAGGAGCAATGTTGTGCAGGTGGACGAAGCAAGGGCGAAGCTGGGATATGAGCCTTTGGGCTTTAACTTTGTGAAGATAGGGCTTGACAGCGTGCTTATAGATACAAAGAAGAATTTGATTTATACACCGAATACCAATATGTTGCAGGATATGAACGATATAGGCAGGAATATGGGCGGAGCAGAACCGAAGGAAGAGGAAAAGGGCGTATAAATAGGAGAGTTGAGAGGTTGGGGACAGTCCCCGTGAGTTGTTAGGGAGTGCAAATTATTAGGTTGGGGACAGTCCCCGTTAGTTGAAAAGGAGTGCCAAATACAGAGATTGGGGATCCGTTCCGTTGGTTAAGGGTGGAATGTTTTATGTATGACATTGTAAATGTGTATTGGACGAACAAGAACAATGAAAAAATAGATATAAGCGCGGAAGTGGGGGAGCTGAAATGGAAGGAGGACAACGAGGGTCACACAATGGAGCTGAGCTTTTCCCTCCCCGATACTGACGAAAGGTATCTTGAACACTACATGATAGAGGCGGGCGACAAGATACAGTTTATATATAAGGCTATGCCGAGCGGAGAGGTGAAGGCTGAATACTGCTTTGAGGTCACGGAAGCAGAGCGCAGTTATCCCATGAGGAAAATAAAAGCCAAGGACTTTTGTATGTTCTTTGAGGAAAACGACATTGTGATACAGCTTAAGGACATGAGCGTCAAAAGAGCGCTTGAAACGGTATTCGGTGAGCTTGGAGCAGAGGCGGACATCGAAGCGGAAATGAGCGCAAGCGTAAACGGAGTGTATATAGATACAGCGGAAGAAATAATAGAAGAGCTTATAGATATACAGCAGCTTAGCGACGGGCAAAAGTACACCTACGAAATGACGGGGCAGAAGGTGAGAGTATACAGGCTCGGAGAGGAGACGGAGTATTACAGAGTGAAGCCCGCGGAAAATGTTGCAGAATACAATGCGAGCGACGAACACACAAGGCTTAGCTACATGCACAGCATAGAAGGCATGAGAAACAGCGTGAAAGCCATAATAAAGAGCAATACGGAAGAAAATATGCCCGCTGTAGAATACACGGTGACGGACAGCGAGAGCGTTGCAAGATACGGAAAATTTGAAAGCAAAATAGAGGTGAGCGCAGACAAACAGCTTGAAATAGAGGTGCTTGCCAAGAATGAGCTTAAGGACAAGAACAAGCTCAAAAGAGAAGTAAGCTGTGAAATGCCCGGAGCGGTGAACGCGCGGGTAAACAGAGTGATGCATATTGTTGACGAGTACATGGGAATAGACGCTCTTATGAGGATAACGCAGTGCGAACACAGCATAACGGGCGGGATATACAAGATGAATATAGGGCTTGAATATCTGAGGGAATACGAGGCTGAAAGCACTACTGAAAGCAAGATAGTGAGAGAGAACATAGATCTGACGGGAAAGAGCGCTACATACTACGACAACGAGAGCGGAGACACGAACTTTGACAGGATATATGCCATAGCTCAAAAATATATGGGAGTGCCTTATGTGTGGGGCGGTTACAGTCCCAAAGGCTTTGACTGTTCGGGCTTTGTGTGTTATGTGCTGAGAGAAGCGGGAGTGTACAGCGGAGGCAGGACGACGGCACAGGGACTATATAACACTACAAAGAGAGTAAAAAGCCCGCAGGCGGGAGACCTTGTATTCTGGACGGGAACAAACCCGAACAGTACGAACTTTATAACACATGTGGGTATATGTATAGGCGGAGGTAAGAATATACAGGCGGGCGGACAGAAGGTGCATGTGGGAAGCAACAGCGGAGCGTATGCGTACGGTAGGTTTGGAAAATAGCCCCTCAGTGGTGACAGAACAAGGACGGCTTATAGTGTTGCACCCTTCGGGTGAAAAGCGAATCAGAAGGTTGGGGACAGTCCCGCAGAGTGTTAAGTTTATTGACTGTTTA
>CANROO010000127.1 GCA_947632235.1 uncultured Clostridia bacterium | reverse complement strand
AAGGGCGAGGTGCTTCTGCATGCTCTTGAAAGCGAGGGAATATATGTCGCTACGGGAGCCGCCTGCTCTTCCAGAAGCAAGGAAAAGAAAAAAATAGTTGACCGCCTCAATGACGGCAGGGGAAAAAGCGCCGTGCGCTTCAGCTTTTCCGCAGAAAACACCGTTGAGGAGGCGGAAAGAACGGTCGAATGTCTTAAAAGGCTCGTACCGCAGCTCAGGCGTTTTGTGCCGAGATGATTTTTATAACGGGAGAGAATATGAGAAATATACTTTTGGTGAAATACGGCGAAATTGCCACAAGAGGCAAAAACCGTTATTTGATAGAAAACAGACTTATATGGACTATAATAAAAAGACTTGAGCCCTACGAGGGCTACAGGGTGTATAAGGAGCAGGGACGGCTTCTGATAGTCAATGAAAAAACGGAGTTTGACTATGAAACGGTAATACCCATTGTGCTCAATATACTCGGCGTTACGGCGGTATGCCCGGGCATAGAGATAAAGGATCAGAGTATAGAAAGCTTAAGAGAGCATGCTCTCATACACTTCAGAGAGCACTATCCGAACGGCGGAGTTTCATTCAAGGTCATAACAAAGCGCGCCGATAAGAGGTACCCTCTTACGGGCAACGAGGTCAGCGCCGATGTGGGAGGCTATGTTCTCCACAATATACCGAACCTCACCGTGGATGTGCATGACCCCGATGTAAAGCTCATGGTGGAGCTTCGCAATAACGCCTATATCTACAGCCGTGTCATAATGGGACAGGGCGGTCTGCCCTACGGCACGAGCGGAAAGGCGACTGTGCTCATGTCGGGCGGTATAGACAGCCCCGTTGCAGGTTATCTCACGGCAAAGAGGGGCGTTGAGATAGAGGCGTGTTATTTCGATTCTCCGCCCTATACATCCGAGAGGGCAAAGCAGAAGGTCATAGATCTGGCCTCGAGGCTTGCCGGTTTCACGGGCAGTATAAAGCTTTATATAGTGCCCTTCACGGAGGTACAGCTCAGGATATACGAGAGCACACCGCCCGAAAAAATGACTATACTTCTCAAAAGGGCAATGCTTAAAACAGCTGAAAAGATCGCGCGCTCAAACGGCTCTATGGCGCTTGTAACGGGCGACAGCATAGCGCAGGTGGCAAGCCAGACCATGGAGGCCATAAATGCCATAGACCCCGCATCGGCTCTGCCCGTTTTAAGACCGCTCTGCGCCATGGATAAGCAGGAGATAATAGATATTGCCCTTAAAATAGGCACATACGACATTTCGGTAAGACCCTATGAGGACTGTTGTACGGTATTTGTGGCTAAGCATCCCGAAACAAAGCCCAAGCGGTCAATAATAGAATCCATTGAGAGCAAAATAACCGACCTTGACAGCCTTATAGACGAGGCCGTGCAAAAGGCGGAAATTATGGAGCTTTAACAACATATAATTTATAAATATTTAAGGAGGCAGCAGATATGAGAGTTTTATTATTCAACGGAAGCCCCAAGCCAAGGGGCTGTACATTTACCGTGCTCGGCGAGATAGCATCGGTTTTGAACGAGGCAGGCATAGACACCGAGTTCATACAGGTAGGCGGTAAGGTAATGGGAGGCTGCCGCGGCTGCGGCTTCTGCCATGCCACAAAGAAGTGTACCATAAACAGCGATGTTCTGAATGAGGTGCTGGACAAGGTGAGAAAGGCCGACGGCTATGTTTTCGGCTCTCCCGTACACTATGCGGGCGCCAGCGGTGACATAATATCCTTTATGGACAGACTTTTCTATTCGTCGTCGGCTTCAATGGCATATAAGCCTGCCTGCGCAGTATTCACCTGCAGACGAGGCGGAGCAACGGCGTCCTTCGATCAGCTCATGAAGTACTTTACTATAAACAATATGCCCGTTGTTTCCTCTAACTACTGGAACATGGCGCACGGCAACATACCCGAGGAGATAGTTCAGGATAAGGAGGGTCTGCAGATAATGCGCGGTCTGGGCAGAAATATGGCATGGCTTTTGAAGTGCATTGAGGCAGGCAAGGCAAACGGTATACCCGTTCCCACTCCCGAGCCTAAGGAGCATACAAATTTCATAAGATAAATTGTAACATAACATCTCAGCTTTTTATATTATAAGTTAAGATAATAAATAGGTGAGGTGTATGACAGATGTGCAGAATAACGGTTCTGTCTGAGCTTCCCGAGGGCGGCTCGGGCAGAATTTTTAAAATAATGACCTGTCCGCTCAAGGCAAGGCTTATTGAGCTTGGCTTTACGCACGGCACAAGCATAGCGGTGCTTCATGACAACATAGGCAGGAGCCTGAGCGCCTATTATGTGAGGGGCGCAGTGATAGCCCTAAGGAAGGAAGACAGCTGTAATATACTTATCGGGGAGGATAGTTATGTATGACAAAACGGTCCTCCTTGTAGGAAACCCCAACACGGGCAAGAGCACTATATTCAATGCGCTCACGGGCAGTCATCAGCACACGGGCAACTGGTCGGGCAAGACCGTGGGCAATGCCTCGGGCATAATGAAGTACAGAGGCACAGCCTACAGGATAATAGACCTGCCGGGCATATATTCCACCAACCCCGTTTCCGAGGACGAAAGGCAGGCTATAGAGTGCATACGCTCCGATATAGCGGATATCGTGGTCATAGTGCTGGATGCCACCTGTCTTGAAAGAAATCTCATTCTTGCCCTTGAAATATCCAAGCTTTCCTGCAATGTCATTGTCTGCGTCAATCTTATGGACGAGGCAAGGAAAAAGGGTATTATAGTCAATACCGACAAGCTGAGCTCCCTTCTGGGGCTTCCGGTAGTTTCCGCCGCGGCAGGCAGGGGAAGGGGCATAGAAAGCCTCAGAAAAAGCATACACAGCCACAGCGGAAAAAGGGCGGACTGCAGCTGCAGTGTTGAGCATATATATGAAAGCTGTGTAGAAAACAACTGCAATATATTCGACAACAGGGACAGAAAAATAGACAGCATACTCACAAGCCGTCTTTGGGGCGTACCCGTCATGCTTGCGCTTTTGTTTGCGCTTTTGTGGCTCACGATAGCGGGCACAAATTATCCCTCGGCATATTTAAGCTCTGTTTTCAGCCATATAGAGGATAAGCTCATGCTAATATTTGCGGACAGCGGTTTTGTTGTAAAGGGCGTGCTTATAGAGGGCGTTTTCAGGACTCTTTGCTGGGTGGTCGCTGTCATGCTTCCGCCTATGGCTATATTTTTTCCTCTGTTTACATTCCTGGAGGATCTGGGCTATCTTCCGCGCATTGCCTTCAATGCCGATAAGCTTTTTAAGAGAGCTAATGCTCACAGCAAAATGGTCTTATCGATGTGCATGGGGCTCGGCTGCAATGCCGTGGGAGTGGTATCGGCAAGGATAATAGAGTCAAAAAAGGAAAGGCTCATTGCCATACTTACAAACTGCTTCATACCCTGCAACGGAAGGTTTTCGGGGCTTATAATGCTGGCATCGGTGTTCATAGCCGGCGGAGCCTTCGGAAGTGTAAAAATAGCCTTTACGGTCACTCTCGCCATACTCGGCGGTATCGTGATCTCGCTTTTGGTTTCGTATATACTGAGCATAACGCTTCTCAAGGGCGAGCAGTCCTCCTTTATACTGGAGCTTCCGCCCTACAGACGACCGCATTTTAGAAGCATAGCGGAGCGCTCAATACGCGAGAGGATACTGAAGGTGCTGGGAAGGGCCGCGGCTGTCTCCGCTCCTGCAGGCGCGGTTATATGGCTAATGCAGAATATAAGCGTAGGCAGTGTTTCGCTTATGGACTATACGGCAGGCTTTCTGGAGCCCTTCGCCTCTCTGATGGGGCTTGACGGCTATATACTGCTCGCCTTTCTTCTGGGTATGCCTGCAAATGAGATAGTGCTCCCCATAGTCATTATGTGCTATACAAGAAGCAGCGGACTTGTGGAATTTGACAATATATCGGAGCTTGGCATAATTTTAAGAGCGCACGGCTGGAGCTATATAACGGCGCTTTGCACAATGATATTTTCGCTCAATCATTTTCCCTGCGCCACCACGCTCCTCACAATAAAAAAAGAAACAGGCAGTCTCAAATGGACGGCGCTTTCCGCGCTCATACCCACCGCTGCGGGAATAGCGCTCTGCATGGCAGTAAATTTCACATTCAAGCTTTTGGCATAAAAATAGGGCGGTTTATCCGCCCGCAGACTGTCGAAAAAGTCAAAATATAAAAAATGTTATAAAACGGGCGTGCACTGCACGCCCCTACAAACCACTATGTGAGCTAATCACTTGTAGGGGCGGGCATTGCCCGCCCGTAAAAATTTCATATTACAATGTGGTTTATCGACACGCAAAGGGCGGTTTATCCGCCCGTTTATAATGCCGTATTCTGTGTTATACCAAGCTTATCAAAAAATCCCTTTATCCTCTCTCCCCATTCGTTTTCAAGCGACTTGTCAAGGCTGAATGTCTTCTGAGCCGTGCCGGTGACTATAGCCACCTTGTCCTCCTCAAAGACTATGTTCAGAAAGCACGCCTGCGCGTTTTCGTGCACCTTTTCCGCCATCCTGCCCGAAAAAGCCATGACTATCCTTATGCTCTTAGGCTTTTTTTTGCCCTTTATAAGCTCGTATATGCAGGGTCTCAGCTCGCCCCATCGGCAGTAAAGCTTTTCGCTTTCGTCTCCCTCGTCCTTTATAAGCCGGCAGTCTATGTCGAATGTTACGAATGTGGAGACTGTACAGCTTCTTACCTCGAATTTGTCGAATTTGTCATCTTTAAGAAGCATATTCATAAATTTTTTTATATCGTTTCCGTCAATGTAGAAGCTGTACATTTTAATTCTCCTTAGTTTTTTATATTCTAATTCTACCATAAAAAAGCCATAATATCAAATTATTTCATTAAGTTAAAAAAATTGTTACAATTTAAACCAAAAAATATTATTAATAATTTCAACAAAACTTGCATATTTAAAAAAAATGGTATATAATGAACTTCATATAGGTTATTTTTTTGTTATATTTAAAAATGGAGGATAATATGGATCTGTTATCAAAGCTGAAGGAGGTCTCCGCGTCCTCTGATTTTGTAGAGGTCAGGGATTATTACTATCACACCCACCCATGCGGAGGAAGCGATGTAAAGACACGGCTTGACTTCGTGCTTTCAAACGATACGGACGACAGCATACTGCGCTTCGGCATATGCGATAAGTGCGGAAAATGCTTTTACCATAAAGATTTTGAGTCCCGTCTTTTTTAGGAGGAACATTGATATGTCAGCAGAAAATGAGAATAAAGAATTTGTATACGAAAGCTTTATAAATAACTTCATAGAGGAGGACTTAAGCGATACTTCCGAGCTTGTGACGCGTTTTCCGCCCGAGCCCAACGGCTATCTTCATCTTGGCCATGCCAAGAGCATATGCTTGAATTTCGGGCTTGCGGAGCAATACGGAGGAAAGTGCAATCTCCGCTTTGACGATACCAACCCAGCAAAGGAGGATACCGAGTTTGTCAACTCTATCAAAAACGATATAAAGTGGCTCGGCTTCGACTGGGAGGACAGACTTTACTTTGCTTCGGGCTACTTTGACAAGATGTATGAGTACGCCGTTGAGCTTATCAAAAAGGGTCTTGCCTATGTCTGCGACATGAGTGCGGAACAGGTGCGTCTTTCGAGAGGTACTCTTACGGAGCCGGGAAAGGAAAGCCCCTACAGAAACAGGAGCGTTGAAGAAAATCTCGACCTCTTTGAAAGAATGAAAAACGGTGAGTTTTCGGACGGCGAAAAGACATTAAGAGCCAAGATAGATATGGCTTCGCCCAACATAAATATGAGAGACCCCGTTATATACAGGATAGCGCATATGACTCACCACGCAACGGGCGACAAGTGGTGCATATATCCCATGTATGACTACGCGCACCCCATAGAGGACGCCATAGAGGGCGTTACTCATTCCATATGCACTATGGAATTTGAGGATCACAGACCGCTTTATGACTGGGTGGTGAACAATATTGACTTCAAGGTAAAGCCAAGGCAGATAGAGTTTGCAAAGCTCAATCTTGAAGATACCATAATGGGAAAGAGATACCTCAGAAATCTCGTGGAAACAAATCAGGTGGACGGCTGGGACGATCCTCGTCTTATAACGCTTTCGGGCATAAGGCGCAGGGGATATACTCCCGAGGCCATAAGAAGCTTCTGTGCAAGCGTGGGCGTTGCAAAGGCAAATTCGGTAGTAAGTCTTTCTCAGCTTGAATATTATGCAAGAGAGGACCTTCAGCCCAGAACGCCCGTAAGGATGGCTGTGCTCGATCCCGTTAAGCTGGTTATCACAAACTATCCCGAGGATAAGACGGAATATATGACACTTGAAAATCATCCCAAGGATGAAAGCTTCGGCACAAGAAAGGTGCCGTTTACAAGGGAGCTTTATATAGAGCGCGAGGACTTCCTCGAAGATCCGCCCAAGAAATTCTTCAGGCTTGCTCCCGACAAGGAGGTAAGGCTCAAGGGCGCTTATATAGTGAAGTGTACCGGAGTTGTGAAGGACAGCGGGGGAAATATAACAGAGATTCACTGCACCTACGACCCCGAGACCCGCTCCGGAAGCGAGGCGGCAGGCAGAAAGGTGAAGGGAACCATACACTGGGTAAGCTGTTCTCATGCCAAGCCCATACAGGTGAACCTTTACGAAAATCTTGTAGTTCCCGATGAAGGCTCCGATAACGGCTACAGCCTCAACCCCGATTCTCTGAAGGTCGTTAAGGCTTATATAGAGGATAATATTTCCGATGTTAAGCCCATGGACAGATTTCAGTTTATGAGAAACGGCTATTTCATAGCCGACAGCAAGCATTTCACCGAGGAAAACCCTGTGTTCAACAGGATAGTATCGCTCAAGAGCTCTTTTAAGCCTCAGAAACAGTAAACTCAGCCGGAGGTTGGTATTATGAGTAAAGACAGATATGACATATATGACGACTATGAAATGAGCGCTCCGCAAAGACGCTCTGCTCCAAAAAAAGGCGGTAAAAGGCGCAGGAAGAAAAAGCGCAGCCTCAAGGCCAAGTTTTTTATGGTGCTTTTTGTGGTGCTCTTTATATACTGCGCAGGAGCTTTTGCATACTTCGGCTATCAGTATTATATTGAGGACTCTCTTGCCGTGCCTAAGGGCGGAGAGCGCGACAGCATAGGACTTCTGGATCAGTTCGTCAAGCCCAAGCTCAAGGAAAGGACCACCTTCCTCATGCTCGGCACGGATAAGGACGGCGACAGAACGGACACCATAATGGTATGCTGTTATAACGACCCGTTAGGCGAGCTCACTGTCATATCCATACCCAGAGATACCCTTGTAGAGGTCAGCCCCGAGGCGTTCCGGATGCTCCAGGAGGCAT
>CANROO010000126.1 GCA_947632235.1 uncultured Clostridia bacterium | reverse complement strand
GCTTCCACTTTTTAAGTCCTCCCGAGCCGTCTTTGTTATGAGTCGGTGTCGGAAATCTTATCGGCTTACCATCGCTTCTGAATACTGCATACCACCTCTTCCTTGTGGTCGCCGTTCCGAAATCGGCAGCAACAAGTGTTTTTGAACAAAAATCAAATCCCAGAATAGGATATAATCTCATTGCCCTGCATTCACGGCAAAATTTCATACAAGGCTTGTCAAATTCCTCGTCCGCCTCAATTCTTAAATTGTCATTTATGCAAATTTTATTGTTACTGCACTTTTGACAACATTTTGTTACATCTGTCATTGATGACACAAAACAGTCATAACAACAGCCCTCTATTTCCTTTACCGGCTGTCCGTTTTCGTCAAGAGGACACCATTTCTGTATTTCCTCCACATTCTCCATGAAAACGATTTGGGGCAATTCTCCTGTTATTTCTTTTATCTGCCGGCATAAATCATACACCGCCCAAGCCAATATACGGCTGCCGCCGTCCTTGGGCTTGTTCCCTTTTGCTCGGCTGTGGCTTGTGCAGTCGGGACTTGCCCACATCACGCCCACCCTGTCCGTGGGCTTTATGTATTTTTTTAAATCGACCTCGAATATATCTTCCGTCAGATGCAGAGTATCGGGGTGATTTGTCTTGTGCATTTTTATCGCCATAGGGTCATGATTTATAGCAATGTCAACTCTGACCCCTGCCTGCTCAAGCCCCGTGCTTGCTCCTCCGCCACCTGCAAAGCAGTCTATATTTATCATTTGTTATCCTCCTATCACATATGGACTATCGCTCAGTCCCAAAATGTAATCCGCCGTGCAGCCATATGTCTTGCAAAACGATATTATCTCATATATGTTTGCTACATTTGCCGCAGCACATACATAGTGTTCATTGAGTTCAAGCCGCGCAGCCTGTTTTCTTTTAAATTCGCTGCCCTCGCTTGAATTGTCCTGCTCTATCACCCTAAGCATACGAAGCCTTATACCTTCGGATATATCCTTATATCGCCTCATTATTCCACCTCCAACAATTCGGGATTGTCGTATATATTTCCGATAACCTCAAAATTTTTTTCAAATCCACCCACAAAAAAGTCCTTATATCCCCTAAAACCTAAATTTGCTCCATAATACGCAGCTCTCTCGTAGTCCCATTCCACCACAAGCCTTGTTTCGTTTTCGGGCGCTATCTCGTCCAGATACGCCGATAAAATATCGCCCTCAAAAATTTGCTTTCCGTTCTTGTCCTTCAGTCCCGTATATTGCCCGATAGTTCCGGGGTCAACATAGCAAAAGTCTGCGCCATCATAGTCTTGCAAATAGATTTTATGATTGCCGTCTGTTTTAACATAATATCCGTATATCATGTCACCGATTTTGATATTATTTGCCTCTTCTTCACTTTTTGCTCTGTATAAAATATATTTCATTTTTATTCCTCCCTTTCAGGCAGCTCAGCTATCTGCCTTGCGTACTTTGTCGCCGCCCGCCAATTATTTGTTGCAAAGGCGACCTGCCATTTAGTGTATAAGCTTTCATCTTGCAAACAAGCGTTAATATAATTGCTTAAAATATCCCATTTAATGGGGCAGTTAGAACAGTTATATTCACCTCCTGATTGAATGTCATATTCGCAGCAAAAGCACCGATTTGTTATATTCTCTTCGGGATAAAAAATATCCATATATGTCTTTTTAGTAACGATCTCTTTTTTTTCTTTCTGTTTCCGCTGCTATCCACCGCCACATTCGCCTATGCTCGGCGATAGCCTGTTGTCTTGTCAATTTCATTCTCATTCCTCCTTCCACATTCGCATATACAAGTGCCAGCCCGTCTCCTCGTAATACTCCGCCTTATAAGACGCAAGCTCATAGCCCTTGTATCTGTCTTTAAAATATTCCTCTACCCTGTCTTCCCTTATTACCCTTTCTATCTGCCTTTTGCTGTATTTGTGGTCTGCATTCGGCAGCGCAACGGGTCTTTTTAAGTTCCTTGACGAACTCCACCTCTTTTTTCCCTTCGGGTCCTTTGTTATGTATCGGCAGAGGGCTATTATTCCTTCCTTGTCGGGCTGTAGTCTGTCCGCATTGGCATAGCCTATACTTTCCTTGTTCTTTACCCACAGCCCTTCAAGCTCATCTCTCGATAAGCCCGAGTTCATTATTATGTGGTGGTGTACCCTTCCTCCGTTGTACTCCGTAACCAGTATATACTTCAAAGGCTCCACTCCCTTTTTCCTCCTCCTGTATGCCACCCTCCGCAGGAAGTTCCTCGCTTCCCTCTCTGCCTCTTCGGGGCTTTCGGGTATGTACTTGTCCTTATAAGTCAAGCTCAGATGTATATCGCCCTTCTTGAAGTTCCCGTTTGCCAGCTGCACCAGATAACGCCTTGCATTTTTTTCATTTAAGGCGTTCTGCTTCGGACTTGATACCCTCTGCCTTTTTCTCCTTTTTCCTTTGACCGCTCTTTCCGCATCATCTGTACGAGGTATTATGTCAACCTCCCTATAATTTCCGCAGTCAATTTTCTTCTCCCGTATAAACACGAAATTACACCCTTTCATTTTTTGAAATGTAATTTCATAACACCATTGACGCCTCTCTCTGCACTACCCTTATGTAGGGCGTTCAGCACTTTCCCTTCGGGAAAGCCGCCGCCCCCTTGGCGCCCCCCCCTCTGCGGTCTGCGGGGACTGTCCTGCGTAGCCGGGACTGTCCCCAACCTTTCGGCACATCTCTTTCGTCATAATCTTAATACCCTATACAAGCCCGAAAAAACATTGGATTTTTCACTGTTTTTTCGCTTATTTACTTGACTTTTGAGTAGTTTCCTGTTATAATATAATTACATTCAAATAAGTTTTTTCCGCTCCCCTTTTTTCAAAGATTTTTCCGGGGAGCGGAATTTTTTTATTGCGTCATCATATATCTTTCAAGCTCGGTCAGCCTGTCCCTGACCTCTGCACTCGCTGCTCCTCTTGTTTTCTTCACTACCCTTGCCCGTAGGGGCGAGCATTGCTCGCCCGAAGTCTTTCGGTCAGTGGAAACTTCCCTTTTCATCTCACACTCACACCTCTCATATGTATCCAAATGCGCTCCGCACTGCGGGCATGTCCTATATAACATCTTTCTTTTCCTCCTCATTTATTATCTCCGATGGCAGCACATCAAGCGTCTTAACTATTTTTTTCACCGTCCAAGCTCTTGCCGTCCCCGTATTCATTATCTTTTTGAGCGCCATTTTGCATATACCGCTCTCTTTGCAGAATTCGTCAAGGCTGTTGTAGCCTCTTTTGAATATTCTTTCTACCATGTTGTAAATATCTAACTCGATCACATCTTCACCTCCTACCATACGGGATATATCGTCTTATGTATCACCTCTTCCGCGCCCTTCTTAAACTCCTCCGCTCCCTTTCCTCTTATCTTTGCGCACCTTATACCGACGCTTTTTTCCATTACAGCCTCTCTTTCAAGCTGTCTGTGCATATCCTCGCAGAACTTCACGGCGTTTGAATGAACGCTTCTTATTCCCCTCACCCTCGGGGGCTTTTTCTTTGCCTTGCTTGCCTCTATGCTGCACCATGCACCACAGCCCACAAGCACCAGCGCCAGCAATATAAATATACTTCCCATCACCTCCGACATAACAGCCAGCAGCACCGCCGTCATATTCAGCAAAATTCCCACAATGAGGAACTCCTCCTTTTTACTTATTACTCTTTGCATACTTTTCATTTCTTTTACCTCCTTATACGCCTTCTGTACTCACGGGGACTGTCCCCAACCTCTGTATTTTAGTACTCCCTTTTAATCAACGGGGACTGTCCCCAACATCATACTCCCTCTGTCAGACTTCTTATACTCCTCATGCTTCCCAGCAGCCTTTCATACGCTGCCTTCAGCTCGTTGTATTCCTCTATCGGCACAGCCGTCTTCTTGACTACTATCCTGTATTCGCCCTTCGGCGTGTCCCGGTGACAGTCAAGTATTCCCCGCCGACAGTCGTTTGCTACCGCCGACGCCGATTTTTTCTTGCCCGTCAGCTTTGAGATATACTCGGCATACTGCCGTGTATTCATCTCCATAACCTCTGTTCTTATCATGTTCTCACCTCCTTTTTTATATTTCAGCGATAGACTGGACTCGAACCCGCACTCAAGGGCTGGGGGTACCCTCGCGACTGCCATTATCATACTACCGCCCGTTTTCATGCACTCTCATTAAACAAATAACTCACCTTATACTCGGGCAGAATTACATTACTTATGATTTTTATTTCAGAGTATGTAAATTCTGTCTTTCCTTGCAGCTTGTTCTGTGCTGAACTCTCGCTTATGTTCAGACTCTTTGCAAAATCTTTAATTGTTATCCCTTTAGCGATAAGACAATTTCTTAAATTTTTCATTTCCTCACCTCCTAAAAATTACCCTTACTCGTAACTATACTTACACTATATACCCCTTTTCATAATTTGTCAATAGTTTTTTACCCTTAATCGAAATTTTTTATTGACAACGCCAAAAAATAAAGCTATTATAATAATATAAGGAGGTGTTATGATGAATTTTTTAGAAAAGCTGAATTATATGTTAGAGAAAGAAAACTTAAACAGAAACTCTTTATCAAAGCAAAGCGGCATACCATATACCACTATTGATGGCTGGTATAAAAAAGGATATGACGAAATGAGATTATCCACATTAAAAAAACTCGCAAATTTTTTCAATACAGATCTGGAATTTTGGGTAGAAAACAATAACACATCTTCTGTTTTAATGAATGAACATACATTATCACCCGATGAAAAGGAAATTATATTAAACTATCGCCAACTAAACAAAGAAGGTCAGCAAGTCCTTTCAGACTTTGCCGACACTCTTGTTTCGTCAAAAAAATATGAAAAATATAATAACATTCAAACCAAAAACGCATAAATAAGGGGGTATTTTATGCAAAATGATTTATATTTTCATTTGCATGGAATATATTACGAACACTTCGGATCAAAGCCTCAAGATACAATAGGCTATTTATACGAAGGCTGCCCGCTTCGGCTCGAAGCTATAACAGATAATAAATATGACTGCTTCGCTGTCGCTGTGTTCCATGAAAAAAACTTTATAGGTTGGATCCCCTCTGACGACAACAGACTGATACATAACCTTGTTTTATATTCTAATATTGATGTTAAATGTTTTATTCATAGGCTCTATCCTGTTGACAAAGGATATGGAGCAGAAATTCATATTATATATTTTACGGAAGATTACAATACCTTTGACCCATATGCTTTGAAACAAATATATAATAATGATTTATATATAACCCCTGTTTTAGAAAAATTTATTTATTTTATACATAATAAATCCGTTAAAGATTTATATATACCGCAATATTGGCTTCTGGACTATGGCACCGATGCCGTCAAGCTCATTAAAAAACTTATAGAATATGGATATATAAACATAAGTAAATCCTTCTCTGCTTTAAAGGTAGATGAATTAAGGGCTTTATTGCGTTCTCACAATCTGCCTGTTTCGGGCAAAAAAGAAGAGCTTATACAAAGGATTTATACAAGCATTCCTGGTTCTGACATTGATATGATATTAAATAACTATGATGATTTGTATGTTGCGACCGAAAAGGCTATGCCTATAATTTCTTCTGTCAAAAATTCAAAAAACCTGGAAAAAGAATTATATACTCTAAAAAACAAACAGCTCTCTGAAATTTTAAGAAGAAACGAATATCCTTATTCGGGAAAAAAAGATGAATTAGTTCAGCGTATTCTTGAAAATTTTACTTATAAAGAAATTTCTCATATTCTTTCAGATAAGGAAACTTACATAGACAATGAACCCAAAAACGCAAAAAAAGACGAAAAACAAGACGAACCTCTTATAAGTCATTTAAGATATTTTGACTATATAAATAATTTGAAAAAAAATGAACCTCCGCCCGTTCACTACACAGAACCTAAAAGAGAACCGGTATATACAAATAATACTCCAATCATCACAAATATATCGTCTAAATCTTTTGTGACAGACTTATTTTTGTGTGTTCTGTTCGGTTGGTGCGGACTGCATAAATTTTATGAAGGGAAAACAAAAATAGGTTTTTTGTACATTTTTACAGTCGGTGTCTTTTACATTGGTTGGTTTGTCGATATTATAATAATTCTTTTAGGCAAGGCAACAGATGTTGAAGGTAAAAAAATTATTAAAAACCATTAAAAAAGCCCCCTGCTCTAACAGGGAGCAAAGAACCAATTAACCAAAGCGGCAGTGCCAAAAGTGCCTTGATATAATTAGCCCGAACACCTATATTATATCACACTTTCAGGCACTCTGCAAGGGTGTTATTTTTATGCAAAGGAGTGGTATCATGCCGGTAAAAACAAATTATGAAAAAGGCAAGTATAAGTATTTCCGCGTAACTGCCACCGTAGGCACAACGCCCGAGGGCAAGCCTATCAAAAAGGAATTTTACGGCAAGAGCCAAAGAGAGGCTCAGCAAAAGAAAGACGCTTACATAGCGGAGCTTAACAAGGGACTTGCCCTTGACTATGACAAAATGACCCTGGGCGACCTTATGAGGCTATGGCTTACCGAGTATGTCAAGCCGAGCAAGGCTCCGAATACACTCGCCCGCTACACTCTTGTATACAATAACTATGTCAAGCCGACAGAGCTTAATTCAAAACGCCTCTGCGACATCAAATTCCTTTACTTACAACAATATTATAACAAGCTCTTTGCCGAGGGCAAACGCTCAACACAGATTTTCAATCTAAATAAGGTTCTGCGTACCTTTTTCAATTTCTGTATTACAAATAATTATATAGTTCAGAACCCGACTTTTAAAATAGTGATACCCAAAGCCGAGCAGACCGAAAACCAAAAAGAAACAATCGACATATTCACAGATGAGGAAATAAAAGCCATACTCCAAAACTGCCGTGATTATATGCCGTGCCTTGTGCGCCTTGCCATTGCAACGGGTATGCGTAAAGGCGAACTGCTGGGGCTGGAGCTTGGCGCTGTGGATCTCAGCTCCGCCGAAATAACTGTAAAGCAGTCCTTAAAAGCTGTAACTATATATGATGATGAAAACAACGCCAGATCCGAAATGCAGATAGGCACAACCAAAACAAAGCAGACAAGGACCGTGCCTATCCCGCTTTCCCTCATTCCCGATATAAAAAAACACATACGGGATCAAAGAGCCTTGTTTTTTAAGTACGGCATGACTTATTCGGATAATGACCTTCTCTTCACAACAAAGGGCTGTCAGCCCATAAATAACCGTAATTTACAAAGAGCCTGGGAACGGACCCTAAAGAGAGCAAATGTCCGCTACCGCAAGTTTCACAATCTGCGCCACACTTACGCCAGCAAACTTCTGGCAAACGGCGTAGACCTCAAAACAATATCAGCCCTCTTGGGGCATAGCAACATAAGCATAACGGCAGACATCTATGTTCATGTTATCCCCGAAACCAAAGCAGACGCCGCCTCTAAACTTAACTACCTCTTCGCCCAATAGCCCCGCTCCCCGCTGCCTAACGCAGAAGTATAATAGCCCTTCTGCGTGGGCAGCAACAATGTTTAACTTCCAACACCGCTTGTTCCTCTCCCCAGACAAAGCCGCAGCCCGTTCACCCGCTGCGGCT
>CANROO010000125.1 GCA_947632235.1 uncultured Clostridia bacterium | reverse complement strand
TATGATTTGTACAATCAAAAAAGCGTCGCAGACTAAAATCCGCAGGAGGAATTCACTTCCTCCGAGGACAGGAACTTCACTTGATTTTTATTAAAATCAAGTGAACACGGCTGGTTCCTACCTTGATCTATCTGAAAGAAATGCAAGCATTTCTTTCAAGCGTGTCGATTTTATCGACACGCAGAAGCTCCCGTTTCCCGGGAGCTTTCAATTTAGAACTTTATTTCTTTTCCTTCTTTTCTCCACTCCATAAATTCTGCCGTAGCGGCAAAGAGCACATCGCCCGATGAATTTATGGCGGTTTCAAGCGAATCCTGAACAACGCCTATTATAAAGCCTATGGCAACTGCCTGCATTGCTATGTCGTTTCCTATGCCGAGGAGCGAGCAAGCCATAGGTATGAGCAGGAGCGAACCGCCTGCAACGCCCGATGAACCGCAGGCGCCGAGAGTAGCTATAACGCTCAGTATAAATGCCGTGGGTATATCCACATTAAGTCCTACGGTGTTTGCCACAGCAAGCGACATAACGGTTATAGTTATTGCCGCGCCGTCCATATTTATTGTTGCGCCAAGAGGTATTGATACCGAATACATATCCCTGTCAAGCCCGAGCTTTTCGCACAGCGCCATATTTATGGGTATGTTTGCCGCAGAATTTCTTCTCAGGCATATTCCTGCAATGAGAGGGTCAACTATGAGCGCTACCGCAAGCATACAGCCTACGAGCAGGGCAAGAAGCTTTCCGTACTGCGTGAATATTCCCAGTCCATTCTGCGATACCGATGTAAACACAAGTCCCATTATACCGAAGGGTGCAAAGTTTATTACCCACTGCACCGTCTTTGTTACAGCGTTTGAAATATCCTGAAGCGTAGCCTTTGTGCCGTCGCTTGCAAGAATTTTAATGGCTATGCCGAGTATCACGGCCCATGTAAGTATGCCCACATAGTTGGCATTTGAAAGAGCCGTCACGGGATTTGACACCATGTTCATGACGAGAGTGTGGAGCACCTCGCCTATACCGCTGGGAGCCGCGCCTTCCGCAGCCTCAGCAAGCTCAAGGTCTACCGTTATGGGGAAGAGCTTGCTTCCCATAACAGCCACAAACGCAGCCATGAATGTGCTCAGCATATAGAGTATTATAACGGTGCGGAATCGTTTGCCTATGCCTGCGCCCGCATTTGCAAGCGAGCTTATTACCAGCACGAACACAAGCAGGGGAGCGATTGCCTTAAGAGCGCCCACGAATATATCGCCCAGCACTCCAAGTCCAAGCTGAGGCACCGTAAGTCCCAGCACGGAGCCGATCACCAGACCTATGAGTATTCTGATGATGAGGTTTGTTTCACAGTACTTTGTCCAAATTTTTTTCATTTTTCTTCTCCTTCTCTTTGGATTTTAATAAATTCATCATAATTATATCACAAAATATCCACTTTGTCACTAAAAATAAAATTCACTGCACTAAAACGCAAAAGCAGGCGCAAATTTCTTGTATACAGCCCCTTGTTGTGCTATATTATAATTAAAGACTATATATACAGAGGTGATAAATATGAAAAAACTCGGTTTTGGTTTTATGCGTCTTCCCATTTTAAAAGAAGGCGATTTCACATCCATAGATATGGAGCAGGTGTGCGGGATGACGGATATTTTTATGTCAAACGGTTTTTGTTATTTTGACACCGCCTATCCCTATCACGGCGAAAAGAGCGAGGAGGCGATACGCGAGGCTCTTGTCAAAAGATACCCCAGGGAAAGCTTTATCCTTGCGGATAAAATGCCTACAATAAGGGTGACGGGTCCTCAGGATTATCCCGTCCTTTTTGAAACACAGCTTGAAAGGTGCGGTGTGGAATATTTCGACTGTTACCTTTTCCATAATATATGGAAGAAAAGCTATGCCGATACGGAAAAATTCGGAGGCTTTGATTTCATAGCTCAAAAAATGAAGGAGGGCAGAATAAGGCATTTCGGCTTTTCATTCCACGATGAACCCGAGCTTCTTGACAAGGTGCTCACGGCTCATCCCGAGGTTGAGTTCGTTCAGCTCCAGCTCAACTATCTGGATTGGAAAAGCCCCAGCGTGCGCTCCGAGGAATGCTATAATGTCGCAAGAAAACACGGCAAGGATATTATCGTTATGGAGCCAAATAAGGGCGGAAGCCTCATAGATCTGCCCGAGGAAGCAAAAAAGCTTATGCAGGCTTACGCGCCCGAAAGCTCTCCCGCATCGTGGGCAATGCGCTTCTGTGCTTCTCTTGAAGGAGTAAAGCTTGTTTTAAGCGGTATGAGCAATATATCCCAGCTCAAGGACAACATAAGCTTTATGGCTGATCCCGTTCCCCTCAATGCCGGGGAGAAAAAAATAATAGAAAGGGTAAGGAATATAATAGAACAAAATTCCGCAATAGGCTGTACAAAGTGCCGTTACTGCACAGAGGACTGCCCAATGGATATACCCATACCCGAATATTTTTCAGCCTTCAATACATATCAGCTCACACACAATATGGGAAATGCAGGCATGTATTACAGACGCTGTGCCAACGGCAGAGCGCTTGCCTCTCAGTGCCTTAAGTGCGGTAAATGCGAGGCCCATTGTCCCCAGCATATAGAGATAAGGGGGCTTCTTAAAGAATGTGCCGAGCTTTTTGAAAACAAGTGATCTTAACATTGCACAAAACATAAAAAAGTATTTTGTCTATTTTTAATGATTAAAAAATTATCCTGTATATTGCTTTTTATTCATAAATGTTATATAATTGTAATATATGCGCAGATCTAAAAAAACTGCGAAAAAACATATAAACTTTTCATAAAGGAGGAAAAACAATGTTAACAAACACAAAGCGTTTTACATCTCGTATCCTTGCATTTGTTATGATCATTTCGGCTATGTTCACAAATGTGGCTTTTGCGGATGCGGATGCAGAGGGCAGCGACATTGACGCTGTTGTAACTCCCGAGGCTGTGGATATAATGCCTTTGGCAGATACGGCAGGCGGTCCCATAGATGTATGGGATTTCGGCGGTGTTCTTGAAGAAGACACATCGCTCTACACAAACCATATTGACACTGCTTTCCTTGATTCGCTTACTATCGTAGGCGATGCGGCAAGCGGTAATAAGGGTAAGTTCATAGAAGGTCAGACCGATTTTGATATGAACGGTATTTTACTTACCACAAATGCAAACGACCGTTTATTCTACAACGGTGACGAAGGCATCAGAAGCTATGGTACAAACGGCGATGCCATAGCCGCATTTGAGGACGGCTATACGGCTAACGGTATGTGGTATGCCAATGGTACGGGCGGCGACAGCAGAAGATTGTTCAAGCTCAATGATGTTACCGCAGGCAGCGAGATAAAGATATACGGCGGCTGCAGCAACTCCTCGGACGATATAGTTATGTTCGACTATCTCGGTGATGAGGGCGTTCAGAGCGAAAGCCTTGTAAGTAAGGGCGGAGACAGCATTATATTTACATTTATAGCAAAGTATAACGGCTCTTACAAGATCTGGTTCGATGCATCGGGCGGAAAGCCTGTTGTAAACAGGATAGTCCGTACACCTTCCGTTCCCGTTACCTTCGCTATAGGCAAGGATGAGAATAATGCAGGCATAACAGACCTTGTGGCTGTAAACGATGCTACGGGAGAAAGCATAGAGGGCAAGATAGGCGAGCCTCTCAGCCTTACTCCGGGCTATAACTACACCGTTTCCTCAAAGGGCGTAATAGGCTTTGGCTTCACAAACGACACAAGAAAGATAAGCGTTACAACTGACGACCTTCTTTCGGGCGCCAAGTCAGTCACTCTCGATGTAGAGGTAAAGGCTACATATAAGGCTAAGGGAAGCTTAAATGGCTTTGCAGACGGCTATGACACATCAAAGCTCGTGCTTACATTTGTTCCCGGCGAGGGCTCAAATGCAGACCCCGTTGTTGCAGCGGTAGCGCCTGATCTCAGCTTTGAGGCAACTCTTGAGCCCGATGTTGAATACACGGCAACTCTTGAGGGCGTTAACGACTACGAGATAACAAACGGCGGAACATTCAACGGCACTGCAGATGTTACCCGGAATATAGAGGTCGCTTTAAAGGCAATGTATGAAGTTACGGGTAAGATCATCGGCGGAGCAAGCGTTAAGTCACTTGCTTTTGCAAATGTTGATGACAACTATTCATATGCTGCAGAGGTAATGGGCGATACCTACAGCATTAAGCTCAGGTCCGGCAGCTATGCCGCTGTTGCGGAGGCAGACGGTTACAAGACATCTGCTCATGTTATAGTAGGTGCAAAGGATATGGAAGAAGATATTCTCTTCGTTCCCGTTGATCCCGCGCCTCCCGTTGTTGACACAACAAAGAAGGACATCTATGTAGGTGTTCCCGGCGAAGTAAATAATTATGATACCGTAGGCGAGGCTCTTGCGGCCGCTAAGGTGATCAATCCTCAGTCGGAGGCTGACAGAGTTACCATTCACATTGCTGCAGGCACCTACAGAGAACAGGTAAGCGTTGACACACCTTATATCACAATGGTTCCCGTAGGAAACGGCGAGGTCAAGCTTACATGGTACTATGGTATAGGATATCGTTATTATTCGGTAGATCCCACAGGCTATTACAACGAAGAATATGCTCATGACAAATATTCTAAGGATACAGAGCCTGCCAAGTGGGGCACAGGTGTATATGTAAAGAACACCGCAAAGGGCTTCAGAGCAGAAAAGATCACATTTGAGGCTTCCTTCAACAAGTATATAACAGACGAAGAAATAGATGACGGTGTACTTGAAACAGGCTCTCTCCCCGAAAGAAATTATGCTCTTGATGTTACAAGCAAGGCAGCTACGGAGAGATCTACGGCTATCTCCGTTGAGGCGGACGAGGCTGAATTCCTCAACTGTACATTCATAGGCTCTCAGGATACTCTTTACTTCGGCGATGCCAACAAGACCTTGGCTCACAGATATTTAAAGAACTGTATCATAGAGGGTAACACCGACTATATCTTCGGTTCATCAAATGCTGTATTTGACGGCTGCGAGCTCAGATTCTGCGGTTACAGCGATCAGGGCATGGGCGGTTATATCACGGCAGGCAGAGGAAACGCAAGCGACCTCGGCGCACAGGCTTCAAGCTACAAGGGCTTCCTTTTCAGAGCTTGTACAATTTCAAACAAGGACGGTATGCAGCATGCTTCCGGTTACTTCGGAAGACCTTGGGATGTAAATTCCGACATCACCTTCCTCAACACAATGCTTGAAAACTCCGATGCCATCACAGCAGAGGGCTGGACAGAGATGTCAGGCGTTAAGCCCGATCAGGCTAAGTTCAAGGAATACGGCACAATGAATCTTGACGGCACACCCGTTGACACATCCAAGAGAATTGCAGGCACCGTTTTAACCGATGATGCAGCAAAGGCAATAGATGCCAAGTCGTATTTTGACGGCTGGACACCCGTTTACTACACAGAGGATAAGCTTCCCGTAGCATTCACTCAGGATCCTTACTTCTCAACAGACGGCGATGTTCTCCTTCCCGCAACAGGCAACACATTTACGGTTAAGTATTCTATCGGCGAAAACGATGCAAACGATGCTTCCAAGATTGTTTACTCACTCGTTGCAGAGGACGGAACGGAAACAGTTATAAAGAATACAACAGGCATCGCAAACAAGGGCGTTCTTATCACAAACGATATGATAGGCTCAAAGCTTAAGATAAAGGTAACACCCTGCACTATATTAGGCAATGTAGGCGAGGCTAAGGAAATAATAACAAATGCAGCCATTACTCTCGGCTCCGGCTCCGTTGATACGGAAAGACCAAGCGGTAAGGCAGTTATATTCCTTGCAGGCGACTCCACGGTAAAGGATTACTCCGCAGGCGCTATAAATAACAGCGGTGCAAACAGACCCGAAGGCTCGTGGGGCGAATTCCTTAAGTACTTTGTAGATGACAGCAAGTATGAGGTCATGGACTATGCCGAGGGAGGCAGAAGTACAAGAACATTCATGAATGACGAAAAACAGCTCTTCAATAAGATAAAAGAGCAGATGATGGCAGGCGACTACCTGTTCATACAGTTCGGTCATAACGATTCATCGGCAAGCTATGCCGACAGATATGTTCCCGTAGGCACTCCCGATGCAAACGGAAGCTATCCTTACGATCCTCAGAAGGATACTACGGACGCAGGTTCGGGAAGCTTCAAGTGGTATCTCAAGGAAATGGGTGACGCTGCAGTTGCCGTAGGCGCAACTCCCGTTATCGTAAGCCCCGTATCCAGAGAATACTTCGATGCTGACGGCAAGATCACATCTCACCATGGCGATCATGACGAGTATGTAACAGCCTCAAAGCAGGTAGCGGAAGAAAACAGCTGGGCTTACATAGACCTTTACAGCCACACAAAGAAGATGTATGAGGACGCTTATGCACAGGATAAGGCTAACAACGCCATAGTAACGGGCGATCAGCCTTCACCCACATCATTCAGACTCTTTGCGGCAGGCGAGAAGACTCACCACTCCAAGCTGGGCGGTTTTGCTATCGCGGCAGACCTTGCTTATATGATAAAGAATTCGGATATTGGCTTTGCTAATGCTATCATTGCTCCCAAGTCTTCAATGCTCATCACTGCTCCCGTATCGGGCGAAGAGCTGACAGAATTCACTATCAATAACTCGGGCTTATTCAAGGGCGCAGGCAGAAATGCAGACGGAATGTATGATACATCCGTTTCAACTCCTTACTGGGATGAATATATAAACGGCGCTATTGCTAAGCTTAAGACAGCAGAAGAGCCTTCAACTGCAGAGCCTTCTACATCCGAGCCTTCAACTGCAGAGCCTCCGACAGAGGCAACGACATCTGCACAGGAGTCTACGGAAGAGCCTACACAGGCAACAGAGGCACCTACTCAGGCTCCCACACAGGCGCCTACAGAGGCGACCTCACAGGCTGCAACAGAAGCACCTTCAGAGGTAACGACATCTGCTGACAGACCGTCATCGGGCGGAAACGGCGGAGGCGGCGGAAGAGGTCCTGCTCAGACACAGAAATCAGCAAGCGAGAAGAGTACCGAATCCGCAACAAAGACAGCTGTTACAGAGGCGGCAACAGAGGCTGTAAGCTCTGATGCAAATACAGACAACGATACGGATGTAAATACAGCAGGCACACCTACAGTACCCAACACTGTACAGAATGTTTCCGTAAATATAGGAAGCACAAAGATAAGCGTAAACGGCAAGGAAATTGATATGGGTGTAGCTCCTTATATCCAGGCTTCATCAAATTCAACTCTTGTTCCGCTCAGATTTGTAGCCGTTGCTCTTGCAGGCGGTGACGCTTCCGATGCTGACACAAGCAGTATTATTTCATGGGACGGCGTAAAGAAGCAGGCTGCCGTTTCATACGGCACAAGCAAGGCTGTATTTACGGCAGGAAGCAACACCATTGAAGTCAACGGCGCACCTATCGCTATGGACTACGGTGTTGTAGCTGAGATCAAGGACGACAGAATGTTCATACCATTCAGAGCGATCGGCGATTTCCTCGGCGCAAAGGTTTCATGGGACAGCACAACAAAGACAGCTTCATATAACTGATACATATAAGCTAAAAGAGAGGCGCCGAAAGGCGCCTCTTCAGATTGTCGAAAAAGTATAAATTGACACAAAAAATGAAAGACTGAATAGTTTGTACGACCCAAAAAGCGTCGCAGACTAAA
>CANROO010000124.1 GCA_947632235.1 uncultured Clostridia bacterium | reverse complement strand
GACGGCGGCGCTCTGCTCCGCAAACGAAAGACGCGCCGAGGAAGCCGAGAGAGATACCGACAAATACAAGATAGCCGAATTTATGCAGGATAAGATAGGCGAGGAGTTTGACGGCTTTATATCGGGCATAACGGCATGGGGAATATATGTGGAGCTTCCCAACACCGTTGAGGGAATGGTATCCTTGCGGGATATGGAGGGCGAATTTGTGTTTGACGAGGAAAAAATGTGCTGTACATCCGAGCGCACGGGCAGGAGCTATACCATAGGCGGCAGCGTGAGAGTGAGGCTCGTAAATGTCAGCCTCGAAAGCAGGACTATAGACTTCGAGTTCACGGAGTAAGTACTTATTGAAATTATATTTCATTTGAGTTATAATGAAATAAAGCAGTATATAAAACATAGGTGGATGAAATGATAAGCATAGAAAGCTTGATAAAAATATTCGGTGATGATACCGTGATAATGACAAAGCACAGTAAAAACAGGTGTTTTGAAAGAAATATATTTTTTGATGATATAAAAAATGCCATTATGGATGGTGAAATTATAGAACAATATGAAGATGATACGCCGTTTCCAAGCTGCTTGATTCTTGGCAGGACATTGCTTGGCAAACCTATACATGTAGTGCTTAGTACAGACAGTAATTATATTTATATTATAACCGCTTATTATCCTGATGAATTAAAATGGCGCGATGATTATAAAGTCAGAAGGAGGAACAATAATGAAATGCTTTAAGTGTGCTTCCGAAATGGAGCAGAGTTTTACAACGGATGTTACAGACCTTGGCAGTTGTCTTGTTATTGTGCGCAATGTTCCTTGCTTTAAATGTACGGAGTGCAGCGAGGTGTTTTATACGGGCGCAGTAATAAAACAGCTGGAAAAAATTGTTGAGTCTGCAAAAAATATGTCCACGGAAATAGCCGTTATTGATTTTAACAAGCAGGCGGCATAATGTTGAAATAGGGTGTAAGGTCATCGGCTTTACACCTTTATTCTTTTATAAATTTTCAGCCATGATAAAATTTTTTGTTGCAAATAATTGAAAAGGGTGCTAAAATCTTTTGTATAAAGCTATATAAAAAAGGCAGGGGGTATTTTTATGCTTGCAAAGATAAATTCGGGAGCATTATCGGGAATAGACGGCTACGGCGTATCTGTAGAGGTGGACATTTGTCAGGGTCTGCCTTCTTTTGATATTGTGGGACTTCCCGACAATGCTGTGAAGGAAGCCAAGGAAAGAGTGCGCACCGCCGTAAGAAATTCGGGCTTTGAATTTCCCGTTAAGAAAATTACGGTCAATCTTGCCCCTGCCAACACAAAAAAAGAGGGTCCCGCCTTTGATCTGCCCATTGCCGCAGGCATACTTGCGTGCATAGGCGCCATAAAGGAGGAGAGCCTTTCCGGCAGCATAGTTCTGGGCGAGCTTTCTCTTGACGGCGGTATACGCCCCGTTGACGGAGTGCTCCCCATGATATATTCCGCCCTTGAAAGAGGCATAAAAAGGTGCTTCGTCCCCTTTGAAAACAGCCACGAGGCGGCTCTTGTCAAGGGTATGGAGGTCATAGCGCTCAGGTCGGTGGACGAATTTGCGGAGATATTGAACGGCGAAAGGGAGGCTAAGCCCGTCATATTGGATGTGGATGCACTCTTTGCCGATTCACATAACTGCGACTATGACTTTGCGGATGTCAAGGGACAGGAAAATGTCAAAAGGGCGCTTGAAATAGCCGCCGCAGGCATGCATAACGTGCTTATGTCGGGGCCTCCCGGCTCGGGCAAGACAATGATGGCAAAAAGACTGCCCTCCATACTGCCCGACCTTACATTTGAAGAAAGTATTGAGATAACGAAGATATATTCCGTTTCGGGACTTATAAGGAACAAAAGCGCTCTTATAACAAGGCGTCCCTTCCGCGCGCCTCATCACACCATTTCGGGCGCGGCTATGGTGGGCGGCGGCAGAGTGCCCAAGCCCGGAGAGGTGAGCCTTGCGCACAATGCGGTGCTCTTTTTGGACGAGCTTCCCGAGTTTCACAGGGATGTGCTGGAGGAGCTCAGACAGCCCTTGGAGGACGGCGTTGTAAACATAGTGAGAGTAAACGGCAATGTGTCCTATCCTGCGGATTTTATGCTTGTGGCAAGCATGAACCCATGTCCCTGCGGTTATTACGGCTATTCGGACAAGTGTACCTGCACGCCCAACAAAATAAGCCGTTATATGAATAAAATAAGCGGTCCTCTTCTGGACAGGATAGATATACAGGTGGAGGCAGGCCCCGTGGACTATAAATCGCTTTCAAAGGACAGACGGGGCGAAAGCTCGGCGGAGATAAAAAAGAGGGTCACAAGGGCGCACGATATACAGAGAGAAAGGTATAAAAACGAGAGCATACTTTTCAACTCTCAGCTTACGCCCGCTGCCATAGAAAAATACTGTCCTCTCGGAGATATAGAAAGGACGGTCTTAAAAAACGCCTTCGATACGCTCAATTTAAGCGCAAGGGCATATCACAAGCTTCTCAAGCTGGCAAGGACCATTGCCGACCTTGACGGAAGCGCAGACATACTTGTAAACCATATCGCCGAGGCGATACAGCTCAGAAATCTGGACAGAACTCTTTTGCACTAGGCTTACATAGGCTTTGAATTTAAACGGGGTGTATTATGGCAGACTACAGCGAGAAAAACTATATAATGTGGCTCAGCTCCGTAATGGGCATCCCCGTGGATGTAAGGCGCGCACTGATAGAGCATTTCGGCAGCGCGGAGGAGGTGTGGAGAGCAAAGGCCAAGGATATAGTAAATTCAGAAATTTTGAGTGAAAACAGAGCCGATATGCTTATTTACAGCAGAGGCGCATACGATATAGACAGGGAGCTTGATAAGCTTTACAGGCTCGGGGCTGACTTCATAGTCCCCGGCGACGGCATTTATCCCGTTCAGCTCACGGCTATGCACGAGGCACCCCTCGGGCTTTATATGCTCGGGAATATGCCGTCGGACACCATGCCCATGGTGAGTATAGTAGGCTCAAGACGAGTGAGCGACTACGGCGCCATGGTATGCACCAAGACAGCCGGCGAGCTTGCTGGCTGCGGTATCACCGTTGTAAGCGGTATGGCTATGGGCATAGACGCTCTTGCGCACAAGGGCGCCATAGATGCGGGAGGCAAGACAATAGCCGTTCTCGGAACGGGCATAGATGTGTGTTATCCCTCCGTGAACAGAAATCTTTACAACGAGATAATATCTGCGGGCTGTCTGCTGAGCGAGTTTCCCTTCGGCACGGCTCCCAATAAATTTAATTTTCCCTACAGAAACAGGATAATAGCAGGGCTCTCAAAGGTGACCGTAGTTGTGGAGGCGGCGGAAAAGAGCGGTTCTCTCATAACGGCTATGAGCGCCATAGAAAACAGCAGGACTGTCATGGCTGTACCGGGAAATATAACAAGCGCGCTCAGCAGAGGCTGTAATGAGCTTATCAAAAACGGCTGTGCGCCCGTGACCTGCACAGAGGATATTCTGGAGGCTCTGGACATAAGGCTGAATAAAAAAGATCTAAAAAATTCAGAAAAAATATTAATTCCTCTTGCAGAAGACGAAAAAATGTTATATGATTGTATAGGCTACGAGCCCATAACGGTCGATGAGCTTATATCAAGGTCAGATATGGATGCAAAGGAAGCCATGTGTCTTCTGACTATGCTGGAGCTTAAGGGCTGTATACGCAGACTTTCGGGTCAGAAGGTAGTCAGGAGCCTTTGATATATTATTTAGGAGAGTTATAAAGGGGCAAATCAGGAGGATATGATGAGTACTAAGAAAACAGAAACGGCAAAAAAAGAAAGCAAGACATCTTCAAAGAAGAAGTATCTTGTCATTGTGGAGTCGCCTGCCAAGGCAAAGACGCTCAAAAAATTTCTCGGCTCAAACTATAAGATAGAGGCGTCCGTAGGACATATACGCGACCTTCCCAAGAGCGAGCTGGGAATAGACATAGAAAATGATTTTGAGCCAAAATATATAACCATAAGGGGCAAGGGCGAGCTTCTTGCCAAGCTCAGGAAGGAAGTAAAGACGGCGGATAAGGTATATCTTGCTACCGACCCCGACCGCGAGGGAGAGGCCATAAGCTGGCACCTTCTCTTTGCCCTTAAGCTTGACCCTGCCAAGACATACAGGATAACCTTCAACGAGATAACAAAAAACGCTGTCAAAAGGTCTATAAAGGAAGCAAGGGAAATAGATATGGACCTTGTGGACGCACAGCAGGCAAGGCGCGCCCTTGACAGGATAGTGGGCTATAAGATAAGCCCCCTTCTCTGGAAAAAGGTAAAGAAGGGACTCAGCGCAGGCAGAGTGCAGTCAGTTGCCTTAAGGCTCATATGCGACAGAGATGAAGAGATAGAAAATTTTATTCCCAAGGAATACTGGACAATAGACGCAGAGCTTAAAACACAGGCAGGCAAGGACTTTACAGCCAAGTTCTACGGCGATGCCAAGGGCAAGCTTGAGCTTCCCGGCAAGGACGAAACTGATAAGGTAGTAAAGAGCGTTGAAAAAAACGGCTTTACCGTAAAGTCTGTCAAAAACGGCACAAGGACCAAAAATCCGCCTGCGCCCTTTACAACAAGCACTATGCAGCAGGAGGCATCAAAGCTTTTAAACTTCGGCTCGCAGAAGACTATGAGCACCGCTCAGCAGCTCTACGAGGGCATTGACATAAAGGGCGAGGGCACGGTAGGTCTTGTTTCATACATCAGAACGGACTCCGTAAGAATTGCGGACGAGGCATATGAGGAGGCTGTAAAATATATAGCCGAGGCCTTCGGGGACGATTATGTCAGGGAAAGAAGACAGCATAAAACGGACGCAAGGGCGCAGGATGCTCATGAGGCCATAAGACCTACATCGGTCTACAGAACGCCAGACAGCATAAAGGACAGCCTCACAAGAGACCAGTACAGGCTCTATAAGCTCATATGGGAGAGATTTACGGCAAGCCAGATGCCTGCGGCTCTCTACACAACGGTGAGCGCGGATATAAGCTCCGATAAATATATATTCAGGGCGACCGGCTCAACGCTCAGATTTGACGGTTATTTAAGAGTATATAAGAAGAACGAGGAAAAGCAGGAGGAGGGCGCCATGCCCGAGCTTACGGAGGGCGAGGAGCTTTCGGTAAGGGAGATAAAGCCCGACCGCCACTTCACACAGCCTCCGGCAAGATATTCCGAGTCCCTTCTCATAAAGACGCTTGAGGAAATAGGCGTGGGCAGACCCTCTACCTATGCGCCTACCATTTCCGTGATACAGCAGAGGGACTATGTAACAAAAGAAAATAAAGTTTTCTATGCCACCGAGCTTGGCGAGATAGTAAACGAGATAATAAAAAACAACTTCGGAGATATTGTCAACACCGAATTTACAGCCGATATGGAAACGGCTTTGGATATGGTGGAGGACGGCAAAATGGAATGGAAGGAAATTTTAAGGAATTTCTATCCCGTTTTCAAAAAGCTTCTTGACGAGGCCGAAAGCAAGGTCGAAAATGTGGAGATACCCGATGTTGTGACCGATGTGATATGTGAGGAATGCGGCAGGAACATGGTCATAAAATACGGACGCTACGGCAAGTTCCTCGCCTGCCCGGGCTTCCCCGAGTGCAGGAACACAAAGCCTCTTTTTGAAGAAGCAGGCGTAGACTGTCCTCTTTGCGGCGGCAAGGTCATTGTCAGAAAGACAAAGAAGGGCAGACGCTACTACGGCTGCGAAAACAATCCCGAGTGCTCTCTTATGCTCTGGAACAAGCCCACGGGCGAAAAATGTCCCGAGTGCGGTTCTCCCCTTGTGGAAAAAGGCACAAGGGCTGTAAGAGTGACCTGCAGCAACGGCGAGTGCGGATACACGAAGGAAAAGAAAGAGGCAAAATAAGGGGCGGAGGCAATGAAGGAATATACGGACAGAGTTAAAATACTCTCGGAGGCTATGGCGGAGAGCTCCTCCTCAACATTGTTTTCAATGGTTGAAAGAGAGCTTAACACAAGGCTGACCGCCGTGATAGGCGGTAAAAAGGTATACGGCGGAGAGCTTTACACCTCCAGGATAAAAATAGAGGGCATTGTGCTCTGTTCGGAATACAATGTTCTGAGAGCCAATTACAACTATCTTGTGCTTGCTCTCAGGATAATAAATGAAAAAATAAAGCTCGAAAGGATGACCTCGCTTTACAAAAGCGTTGTGGATTCCGCCCTTGACGGGCTTACATATAACGAGCTTGAGGGCGTTTACGGCGTGCTTTCGGAGCTTGAGGGCTCCTCGGGCGTAGTGGTAACGAGCAGTGTTTCAAAAAACACGGGAATAGCGCGCTCCGCCGTCATAAACGGCTTAAGAAAGCTGGAGTGCGCAGGCATACTTGAGATGCATTCAAAGGGCGCGCAGGGAACGGCCCTGAGGATATTATACCGCGACATAATATCGGCAGTACGAATGAAAAGAGGAGATAATCATGAAAGAGATAAAGCTTTACCGCAGACGCTACATACCAAATGAGCTTGTGTATCTTAAGGATGACGAGATCGTTTCTTTGGACGAGCACAGGGTCATAACGCGCTGGAGGGTCTTAAGACCAAGGAAGGACTTCAGCCACGGCGCCTCGTGCTATTTCATAGATGAGGGCATAAAGGTGAGCAAGTTCCTGAACGATAAAAACGAGCTTGTGTATTGGTACTGCGATGTCATAGATACGGAAATATCGCAGGATAAAAGCACATACACCTTCAACGACCTTCTCATAGATGTCATAGTGTATGAAAACGGCCTTGTAAAGGTAATGGACCTTGACGAAATAGGTGAGGCTCTTGAAAAAAAGCTCATAGATGATGCTCTTATAATAAAGGCGGCAAGGCGGGCAGGTCATCTGCTGGATGTGATATATAAGGGAAATTTTGAGGAATATATAAAATATATAAAAGAGGTTTGATATGGCGCTCAGCAAGGACGACAACAGCGGACACAGAAAAAGAGTGAGAGAAAGATACCTTCAGGCAGGTAATTTTGACAATTTTCAGGACTATGAGGTGCTGGAAATGATGCTTTTCTATGTCTATCCCAGACGGGACACAAAGCCTTTGGCAAAAAAGCTCATAATGATGTACGGCTCCTTGTCGGGCGTGCTCAATACCGAGCCCGAAAGACTGATGAAGGAGGCAGGGCTCACCGAAAATGTCGCCGTTTATCTTTCCATGTTCCCGCCCGTTATGCGCAAGCATGTGGACAGCTTCTACAGGAGGGGAACGGTGATAGACCATTTTCTGCCTGCCTACAATGCGCTTTCACAGCTTTTGCTGGCGCAGAAGCTTGAGAGCTTTTATCTCATGTCGCTTGATATAAACAAAAAGCTCATATCCATAGACAGAATGGGCAACGGCAGCAGCACAAGCGTAAATGTCAGCTGTGACGGAGTATATAAAAAAGCTATACTCAATAACGCCTCTTATGTCATAATAGCGCATAATCACCCGGGCGGAACGAGCGAGCCGTCCAGAAGCGACATGGATCTGACAGAGACGCTCAATGAGGGCTTTTCCGCTCTCGGCATAAGGCTTATGGACCATATTATAATATGCGGACGGCAGTATTTCAGCTTCGCCAAGGAGAGGTACTGCGGTCTGACATATAAAAGATAAAAGGTGGCGTTTGTGGAAAGACTGCGGGCGGCCAGTATGTTTGCGGGAATAGGCGGGATATGCCTCGGCTTCAAGCAGGCCGGGTTTGAT
>CANROO010000123.1 GCA_947632235.1 uncultured Clostridia bacterium | reverse complement strand
CATTTGCCCTAAGTCCGGCATATACGCACACCTTCTGCCCTAGAAGCATGATGTCATCCCTCAGCTTAAGACATTCCGCAAGGCTGTCGGCTGTGAGCCTTCCCCTGTATCTGTCAAATTCCTTTAGTCCCGACTTGACCTTATCATAGGCTTCCTGCCACTTTTCATCGCTTTCAAACAGGTCCTCGATGCTCCATTTGTACTCATCTTTTACCATTTTTCTTTCCAATAATTCATTCATATTAAAAAAATTCTCCTTTTGTGTAAATTTTGTAGTTGCTAAATTTATATTTACATAGTATAATTATAATATAAAAGACCGAAAATATACAATAGGATTTTCAAAAAAATACCATTTTATAAATAGGGTATATTATGGTATAAAAAGGAGGGCATTTTATGGCTTTAAAGGTATTGATTGTATCATCGGAGGCGGCGCCTTACGCAAAAAGCGGCGGCTTGGGCGATGTTATCGGTTCGCTCCCCAAGGCGCTCAAGGCTAAGGGCGTGGATGTAAGGGTGGTTTTCCCCAAGTACAGGACTATCAAGGAGGAATTTCTCACGGGCTGTGAGTATATAAGCTCTTTTGATGTTACTCTTGACTGGCGTAAGCAGAAGGTGGACATATTCACTCTCAACAACGAGGTCCCCACCTATATGATAGGCAATGACTATTACTTCGGCAGAGCCGGCTACTACGGCTACGGCGATGACAACGAGAGATTTGCGTTTTTCTGCAAGGCGGCTATTGAATTTCTGGACTATATAGATTTTATTCCGGATATAATACACTGCAACGACTGGCAGACTGCGCCCATATGTCTGTATATAAAGGACAGATATTCCAAGATAAAGTATTTCTCAAATATAAAGACTCTCTTTACAATACATAACCTGCAGTATCAGGGTATGTTCCCGAGAGAAACGCTTTCCATGATGGAGCTTGATGAAAACTACTATTTCACAAACGATAAGCTGGAATATTACAACGCAGCCAACTTCATGAAGGCAGGTCTGCTCTATTCCGACGCCATTTCCACCGTCAGCAGGACATACGCTCAGGAGATACAGACGCCTCAGTACGGCTACGGACTTGACGGCTGCTTAAGATGCAGGAACAATGTGCTCTACGGCATAGTGAACGGCATCGACTACGAACAGAATAACCCTGCCACAAGCAAGAAGATATTTGCAAACTTCTCCGCCGAGAATATGACGGGCAAGTATGTGAACAAGCAGAAGCTCCAGAAGGAGCTCGGACTTCCCGAGAAGGACAATGCGCCCGTTATAGGCCTTATTTCAAGACTTGTGGACCAGAAGGGCATCAACCTTGTGCTCCAGGCCGCTTATGACCTTCTCAACAAGGATGTTCAGCTTGTTGTGCTCGGCACGGGCGATTATCACTATGAAAATATGTTCAAGGACCTTGCTTATCGCTATCCCGATAAGGTCAGCGCAAATATTCTCTTTGACGACACTCTCGCTCAGAAGATATACGCAGGCAGCGATATGTTCCTTATGCCCAGTCTCTTCGAGCCCTGCGGTTTAGGTCAGCTGTTCAGCATGAGCTACGGCACAGTGCCTATCACTAGGACAACGGGCGGTCTTGTGGACACCGTTCAGCACTTCGATCCCGAAACGGGCGAGGGCAACGGCTTCCAGTTCCAGGACTATGACGCAGGCGGACTTATGTGGGCTATAAACGAGGCTTTAAAGGTCTACGAGGATAAGAAGCTCTGGAAGCAGGTAGTGCATAACGCAATTACTACCCGCTTCTCGTGGGACGACAGCGCAGAGGAGTATATCAAGGCATACACCGCAATATGCGAAGGCAAAGAAAAACAGGAATAAAAAAATAAGAGCCCGGCGAAAGTCGGGCTTTTCTAGACTTAATAAGGTATAGCTTGCATTTGAAAATTTCTTGAAGCTTATTTGTTTATACTGTAAAAGAGCCAACAGAAAGGACGATTGACTAATGAAAAAAATATTAAGTATATTTTTAACGGTAATTTTTATATTTTTAACAATTACATCTTGTTTTGGAAAACCACTTGATATACTTCCCCGAATTACAGATGATACAAGTTATGCGGATCCATTGGGTAATCCCTATGCTTATAAAATAATTGCCGATGGAGAAAACACTGACAAAGTGATTGATGTATATGATTCTGCCGGTGGTAACTGGGTATCTTTAAGACAGCTTGTCGAAAGTATGGGTGGAAGTATAAAATGGGATTTTGATATTGATAAAGACCTATGTTATCTTGGAACTTTCAATTTGTTTGGATATGAATATACATACTTTTGTGAGCATAGGTTTGATAGTGATCTTTTTGACAATAGATACAATTTTAATCTTGAAATATTTATGAATCAAGACAGAAAAGCCTTACATATAGATGTTACACCTTCTTCAACTGCTTTACCTGCAAGATATATAGATGACACAATTTATGTTTATATTGGTATTGTGCCGGCATTGTTTCCAAGAAACGGATATTTAGGAAGTTTTAATATAAAGGACTATACCTTTAATGTAAAGAAATATGATTTTGAAAAAGAAAAATCCTTGATGATTGAAAAATTTCCGGAGGAAAAACTTAGCAATAACAGTAACTATTATACTTGGAAATTTGAGGGTTATGCTGAAGATGATAGCTATATATATGAAGCTTATGGGGATTTCTTCGGTGGCGAAAAAATATACAATAACTATTTTGAATTTGAAATATTTGACAGAATATATAGGCGGACTTTAAATTATATGTCATTTTATGCTAACTATGTAGACCCTCATTATGAGAATGTATATTTTACAACAGAAAATCCAAATGAGCAGTTGTATAAGGATTTGTTTAAGGCATGTTATTTGGACGATTTTGAAGAATATGACATCAAGGTTAGGTACGATGAGGATTTAGAAGCATATGTTGTCTATAATAAGGAATATGAAAATGCAGACAAAATTGATGATAGTTATGCTATAGCTGTTATAAGAAAATTTGATAATGCTGTTTTATTTGTAAATTCTTGGACAAATAAACAACAAGAAAATTAAACATCGGTCGACAATATGCGAAGGCAAAAAACAGCAATAGAAAAGTTAATATAGCCCGATTTTTGTCGGGCTTTTTAATAACCCGAGATCGGTATCAAAGTGTATGTACAGCTTAACAGGAGAGAAAACTAAATGATTTTGTATTATCCTACATTTGCAATAAGTCCGGTGTTTATAATACCTGTCATTTTGTTTTTTGTGCTCTTGCATGAATACCGGACCTTGGGCGGTATGATACGGCTTATATATATGCTCATATGGGGAACGGTGTTATTATTGCTTATATCGTGCGATATTGCTTTTTCACTTTTACCGATACTTACATTTGAGCTTGGAGAATATGAAACAGTCGAGGGCGAGGTGCAGGATTTCATACCCAACCGGGAAAGCTTTACAATAAATGGTGTAAAATTTGAGTATTCTGCCTCTGACAACGGTTCTAAATACAAGAAGGTATATGATATGGGCGGTGTGATAAGGGATAATGGTCAATACCTGAGAATAAATTATACGGAAGACGGCGGAAAAAATGAAATTTTGTGTATTCAGTCAGCAGCGTTCGTTGACCGTCCAGAAAAGAGCGTAAATATGTTGCAGGAATTTTTTATAATACTTTTTCCGTTAGCCGGCATAATAGGCGTTGAGCTTATTTTTGTTTACGGTAAAAGGAAAAGGCTTGCCGTGCTTTATGATAAGAGCTTTATTAGGCGAGTTGAAGTAAAAGACGATAAGGCGGTCGTACACAGTGTTATTATTATAAACAATACATACAAAAATCCCAAAAATGTAAAAATTTCTGGATATTTCAGCGACAAAAATATTTTTTCAAAACAATGCCGGCTTACAGCCCGCAATGCAAATACAAGCCTTGAAAACTTTGAACTCTGTGTGGGACTCAACAGGCTTGAAGCCTTATTTACCGCCGAGAGTGAAAAGCTCACCGCCGATACGGCTGACGGCAATATAAATTTTATGCTGCCTAAGCTTAAAATAAGCTTTATCGGGAATAAAAAAGGAAAGTGAGCATGATGAAAAGAATAAACAATATACTGCAAAATATCTGTTGGGTATTTATGTTTGCTCTGTTGATCTTTGAATTTATGACCGGCAAGCATAATTTTAGGCTGAAATTTTTGGGTATTACTGATTTTGAAACAATTATTGTCGCTCCTTTGGTGTTTATAGTATTGTTTTTGTTATTGAGTTATGTTATACTGTGTCTGAAATACAAAGAAGATATTGAAATTCGCGGACGGGTAATAAACATTGAGCGTTTTATTTTATATGTTTTCTACTTTATTTATCTTGTTTTTATTGCCTGTTTTTGTCTGTTAAAATGATATTATAGCTCTGCTCTGACACCAAAAGTATTATGCTTTTGGTGAAACGATATACAGAATAGGCAGCAAAAAAAGGAGATACTCCCATGAAATTAAGACACATAATAGTTAAAATGTTGTATATATGGTCTGCTGCAACAACGGTTCTTATACTGCTCAGCAATGTACTTGTTGGCGGAAGGTTTATTTATCACGACACATATGCAGATATTTTCCTTACAAAATATATGCCGGAAACG
This sequence comes from uncultured Clostridia bacterium, assembly GCA_947632235.1. Lineage (GTDB taxonomy): Bacteria > Bacillota > Clostridia > Lachnospirales > CAG-274 > Gallispira. Next base: position 3,156 of record CANROO010000123.1, on the reverse strand, counting down.
GTTTACAGATTCTTTTCAAGCATAGCACATTCTTTCGCCTTTGGCTTTCTTTTTACTTTTATTAATTATTATTGCCTTTTGCTTTTAAAGGCATTTAATAAAATTAAGATAATTCCGTTTGCGGTGATATATACATTAGCCATTCTTAACTGTGTCTATATTTTTTATGTAATGTTCACCGGTTAAAATGAGCTTTAAGCATAAATTGCGGGAGGAAGCAAAAATGTCAAAAGATATTTCTTACAAGCAATTATTTTTTATATTATGTATAGTGGTTTTATTTCAATTGCTGTTTAATTTATGCCTGATTTTTTGGATGGAAAGCTTAGAAAATATTTCTCACCGGCCGGATGGTGTGCTCGGATTTGTGATATATGCTTTTACAGGTGCATTTCAGATTTTAACAAGCATATTTCTGGCGCCCATATATTTTTTTGCAGGAAGATGCTTAGTCAGAAGAAAATATCTGATAGGGAAAAGAAAAATCATAGTAAGTGTATTTTCTTGTTTTGCCATAACTATGCTGCTTAACTTTATCGTGCCTAAAATAATATATTATGGTGGTATTATATCGGCATTTTTATACACTGTAAATTTGATGTTTTTCCTGCTGGGCTTTGCCGATTTCATAGAGTGTTGATACATAGTAAAAAAAGCCCGACTGCGTGTCGGGCTTTTCTCAATCCACATCGATTATATCGTTTTCCCTTGTTGCGACCCATATTCTGTAGAGGCCTATCTCCTTTTTGAGCGTTTTAAGCAGAAAAACTATCACTGCCGCATCGTCCGTCTTTCCCAGCACGGGAATAAATGCCGGTATAAAGTCTATAGGGGACACTATATACAATATGCAGGCGCCTGTTATCGCCATTGTCCTTTTTGATATATGCTTGTATTCGCCTCTTGCCCAGTCCTTAAGCATGGCACAGAGAGCCTTTGCATCCTCCTTACAGCTCAGAAGCTGAGGCGTAGTGTTCACCACATGCTTTATAATATCGATAAATTTGTTTATGTCCGCAGCTTTCATTGTAAAAGCACTTCCTTTTTGTTATTCGGCTGTAAGCTCAAAGCTTCCGTTTATTTCCTGTCCGTCCACAGATACATTTATTTGCTTGCTCTGCGATGTATAGCCCGGGCATACCGCCTTTGCCACATATGAGCCCAGCGCAAGCTGGACGCTCACATTGCCCTTGCCTACATAGTTGTTGTCGATATATATCTCGGCCTCCGCAGGAGAAGCGCTCAGGTTCACTCTTCCCGAGCGGTTGAGCTTTGTAAGGCTTACCTTGCAGGTGTTCTGATCGGCGTCTATAGTCACGCTTCCTGAATAGTTTGAATATCCGTCTTTTACGGCTCTCACGCTGTATTCTCCGTAGGGCAGGAGTATGGACTGGTTTTCGTCATATTCCTTGTCGTTTATATAGAGCGCGTAATCGCTCACATTTGAATAAACCGTAAGTGCGCCCGTGTTTACAACTACCTTTGAAAGGTCGAGCACAAACGGCTCTGCCGCCGTAACGGAGACCTCTCTTGTTATGTCCGATATATTCTTGCCCGTTACAACTACGGTATGCGTACCCTCGCCGACCGTTATGAAGGGAGAGGAGAGGTTAACTGCAGTTTCACTGCCGTCAACGGTTATCTTGGGATTTTTTATGTTGTTCAGATTCCTGAGCTCAATGGTGCCGTGACCGCTCTCTATCACTATGTTGTACACCTTGTCTATGTTGCCGTTATTGTAGCCTGTGAGCTTTATGGTGTCCATATAGCCTATGCTTTCAAGCGTGAGCGGATTGTTGCTCTTGTCCCTTACGGATATTATGCTCTCATCGTATTTATATGACGAGTCCTTGTGCTCCTTTGCGCCTGCGTCAAACTTAATGAGGTTTGCGGTCTTGTTGACCTTTGCGCCCGTGTCGCTGAAGCTCCACGCTCTTTCGCACGGCTTCAGCTCCTTAAGGTTCTTGTCCTTGTCAAACACATAGGTGTATATGTCGCCCGTCATTATGTCGTCTATTGTGGTTGCCTTCGGCATGATCGACTTTTCTGTGATCGACACGGTGTTTATGGTGTCGTTTTTAAGGTTCTTGAAGGTTATGGTGGACAGCTCGCCTTCATTTGAGGCAGGGTCTGTGCCCGTAACAACGGCGTCTATCTCGGAGCCTATGAGATTGGCCTGAGCCTGCCCTGCTATGTCGTTTGCCGAAAAAGCGTCCGTGGTTATCTCGCCCTGCGAGTCTGCCATCATATAGTTATATACGACCGAAAAACTGCCTATGCCCACAAACAGTCCCATTACCGCAACAAGCGTCACCATAACGGGAGTCAGATTATGTCTTTTTCTTCTGTAGTTGGTCAGTTCGTTTTTGCTTTTGCCGTTTGCCATTGTACCTCTCTCCAATACTTCGATTTATTTTGTCTGAATAAAATTAAACTATCCCCTATAACTTATTTTATATGCAAACAGTTAAAATAACAAGAGTTTTTTTTATTTTAATGCAATTTATCTGTTTTTGTCCCCATACTGACACAAAAATAACATAGGTTTTTTGTAGGTTTTGCACAAAAGATAAAATATATGTCAGTTTTAATAAAATTTTCATTTGAATTTATGCAATATTGTTGTATAATATAATGATAGATATTTTATAGGGCTCCCCCAATCATTATAGAATATCAAGGAGGATAAATATGTATAAAATCATAAAAAAACAGATGCTTACTCCTACAATTTATGAAATGGAGATAGAAGCGCCCAGAGTTGCGCGCTCTGCGCTTCCGGGTCAGTTCATCATCTTAAGGATAGATGAAAAGGGCGAGAGAATACCCCTCACCATTTCCGACTATGACGCCGAAAAAGGCACCGTTTCAATTGTAACACAGGCGGTAGGCAAGTCAACCATGCAGCTTATGACCTATAACGAGGGCGACAGTATTGCCGACTTTGTAGGCCCTCTCGGCTGTCCCAGCGACCTTTGCTCCGAGAGCATTGAAGAGCTTAAGAAAAAGAAGATAATATTTGTTGCGGGCGGTGTGGGCGCAGCTCCCATATATCCGCAGGTGAAGTGGCTCAAGAGTAAAGGCATAAAGTCCGATGTGCTCATAGGCGCAAGAAATAAGGAGCTTCTCATACTTGTGGACGAGATGAAGGAAGTC
>CANROO010000122.1 GCA_947632235.1 uncultured Clostridia bacterium | reverse complement strand
GGATATATATAACAATATGCATAGCTTTGATGCTTTGGGTATAGAGCCATACAAAAGATATTGACAAGGAGAATATTTATGCTTTATGTTGTAACGGGCGGAGCCTGCTCGGGCAAGTCGGAATACGCCGAAAGGCTTGCAATGTCAAAAAGGACCGAGCTGGGCGGAGGGCTTTATTACATAGCCACAATGCGCGCAGAGGATAACGAGAGCCTTGAGCGCATAGCCTCTCACAGGCAAAGGCGCAGGGGCAAGGGATTTGAAACAATAGAATGTCCCTATGATATTTCGTCTGTAAAAATCGAAAAAAATTCCGTGCTCCTCATAGAATGCATGTCAAATCTTCTTGCAAATGAAATGTTCATTGAAAAAAATATGGTTTCGGACAAAAAAGACGCTATTGAACATATTACAGAGCCCATAATTGCGCTTTCGCAGTATAACTGCGTAATAGCCGTCACAAACGAGGTGTTTTCGGACGGCATGAGCTACGATACTATGAGCATGAAATATATTGAGCTTCTGGGCTTTATAAACAGTGAGCTCTCGGCTTATTCCGACGGCGTTTTTGAGGCCGTCTGCTCCGTACCCATAGCCATAAAGGGGGAATTACAGTGTTAAAATCGCTTGTTATAGCTTTCTCGCTTTATTCGTCAATACCTATGCCAAGAGTGGAATGGAGCGAAAAAAATATGCGCTATACATTGTGCTTTTTTCCCTTTGTCGGAGCTTTAATAGGTCTGCTGTCGGTGCTTTGCTTTCGTGTGTGCGGATATATGGGCTTCGGCGTTTTTCTCCGCTCGGGCGTGCTAACTGCCTTGCCCCTTGTTATAAGCGGAGGCATACATTTTGACGGCTTTCTGGATACCTCCGATGCTCTTTTTTCTCACAGGGAGAGGGAGGAAAAGCTCGCTGTACTAAAAGATCCCCATATAGGCGCTTTTGCGCTCATGCACGGCATATTGTATATACTTCTTACATTCTGCCTTTTTACGGAAATAGGGGAAGGGGATATATGGCTTGTCGCCTTTGGCTATGTCATTTCAAGGATATTGAGCGCAATATGCGTCATAACATTTCCGCAGGCGAATAAGGACGGCATGGCATCGTTTACGGCAAAAAGCGCTGACAGAAGGGTCCTTGCAATACTCGCATCGGAGCTTTTTGTTACCGCAGTCATGCTTTCGGGTACGGCAAGAGGCATATTCTGCCTTTTGGCTGCCGTTTTGACATTTATATATTGCCGTTATATTGCAATGCGTCATTTCGGCGGTATAACGGGGGATATTGCAGGCTATTTTACTGAGCTCTGCGAGCTTATGATGCTTACGGCTGTTGTGATTTCGGGGAGAATAATGCTATGATACTTATTACGGGCGGAGCATTTCAGGGCAAAACTAAATACGCCCTTGAAAGCTTCGGAGATAAATATAAAATTGAAAATAAATATCACGAAAGTGTAAGGGCACAGCTTATCAACGGGCAGGATCCGCTCAAGGAGGCGGAAGCGCTTATTAAGGACGATGTCATAGTTATAACGGATGAAATAGGGTGCGGACTTGTGCCTGTGGATAGCTTTGAAAGGAAATACCGCGATGTAAACGGCAGGGTGAACTGTTTTCTTGCCGAAAATGCAGAACAGGTAATAAGAGTGATATGCGGTATAGGAAAGAGAATAAAATGAAGATTTATTTTATAAGACACGGCGCAACAAAGGGAAATACAGAGAGGCGGTATGTCGGCGTTACGGACGAGGAGCTTTTGCCCGGGTCAAGGGCGGAGCTTTTGCAAATAACAGCTCCGTCCGTAAACTCGGTGTATATAAGCCCCATGAAAAGATGCAGAGAAACAGCGGCTGCGCTCTATCCCGATATAGAGCCCGTTGTTATTTCGGAATTCAGAGAGTGTAATTTCGGCGACTTTGAATATAAGAACTACGATGAGTTGAAAGATAATAAGGAATATACAAGGCTTATTGAAAGCGGAGGTCTGTCCGGTTTTCCAAATGGCGAGAAAAGACATGACTTCCAAAAAAGATGTATAGAGGGCTTTGCAAAAATACCCGTGAGCGGAGAGGATATAACCGTTATTGCCCACGGAGGCACCATAATGGCGATTTTTGATGAATACGCCCTTCCGCACAGGGACTATTACTTCTGGCAGTGCCAAAACGGCGGCGGATTTTCCGCAAGGCTTGAATATAAGGAGGGCAGACCCTGCCTTACAGATATAGAGGAGCTCACGCTATGACAGAAAGAATTTTTGTTGTTATCTGCGCGCTTGCGCTTGACGCTATTATAGGCGATCCGCATATATCGTGGCACCCCGTAAGGCTAATAGGCAGGCTCATTGCATTTTTTGAAAATATGCTCACACGCCTTTTCGGGCTCTCGGAGGAAAGAGAAGCCGACAGGGGCAAAAAGCTTTCTGCCGGCGTACTGCTCGCCTTTTCGGTAATTTTTATATCTGTCATTGTGCCTGTTTTTCTGCTGTATTTGGCTTATACAGTACATCCGTATCTCAAAACAGCGCTTGAGATAATAATGTGTTATTTTCTGCTTGCCATGCGCTCTCTTAAAACGGAGAGCATGAAGGTATATTATGCTCTTAAGGACGGGGACACGGAAAAAGCAAAAAAAGAGCTCTCAATGATAGTGGGCAGAGATACACAGCCCCTGACTGCCGAGGGCATAGCACGGGCGGCTGTGGAGACCGTTGCGGAAAACACCTCCGACGGAGTGATAGCTCCGCTTTTTTATATATTTATATTCGGCGCTGCGGGAGGCTTTTTTTATAAGGCTGTGAACACTCTTGACTCCATGACGGGCTATAAAAATGACAAATACATATATTTTGGCAGAGCCTCGGCTTATGCCGATGATGTATTGAACATTATACCTTCGAGACTTTCGGCTGTTTTTATGCTCATTTCTGCATTTATATTGAGGCTTGACCATAAAAACGCCCTTCGCATATTCATGCGCGACAGACGCAGACATTCAAGTCCCAATTCCGCCATGACGGAATCCGTGTGCGCGGGTGCTCTGGACATTGAGCTGGGAGGAGATAATTATTACTTCGGCAGGCTTTGCCATAAGCCCGTAATAGGCGACAGCATAAGAAGCATTGAGCCGGAGGATATAAAAAGAGCCTGTAATATGCTCTATATCTCCGTTTTATGCGCGCTTGCCTTCGGTATAGCCGTTACATTGTTTTTTTGGAGAGTGATATAAATGAATTATTTTCACGGCGGAGATATTTACCGCAACGATGTAAAATACGATTTCTCTGTCAATACCAATCCCTTGGGCATGCCCGAAGAAGGTGCGGAAGCTGCACACAGAGCAATAGAGCTCTCATCGTGCTATCCCGACCCCTTCTGCGATGCTCTCCGCTCTGCCATAGCGGAAAATGACGGAGTGAAAAAGGAAAGCATTACGGCAGGAAACGGAACTGCACAATTAATACACCTGATCTGCCTTTGCTTAGGTGTGAAAAAAGCGCTTGCGCCTGCTCCCTGCTTTTGTGAATACGAAAGAGCGGTGAATACTGCAGGCGGAAAAATGCACTACCATATACTGAGTGAAGAAGACGGCTTCAAGCCCGATGAGGCTTTTACAGACTGCATAGACAGAAAAACGGATATAGTTTTTATATGCAGTCCCAACAATCCCACGGGCAGGCTCTATGAGAGAGCTTATATTGAAGGGCTTGCAAAAAAATGCCTTGAAAACAACGCATATCTCTGCATAGACGAGTGCTTTCTGCCGTTTTGCGAGGCTGAGGACAGGCTTTCGTTCAAAAGGGATATATATTACTACCCGAATATAATAGTTCTCAGAGCCTTCACAAAGATATATTCCATGGCAGGGCTGAGGCTTGGCTATATGCTCAGCAATGACGATGCTCTTACAAACAAAATAAGAGAGATGATGCCCTTGTGGAGCGTTTCGCTCCCTGCCCAGCTTGCCGGTACAGAGGTGCTTAAGGACAAAAGATATATGTCGGAAACGCTTAAGCTCATACGAGATGAAAGAAAATATCTTTCAAATGAGCTTAAAGGACTTGCAAAAAAGGTCTATGAAAGCTCTGCCAATTTCATACTGTTCAGAGCCGATGAAGGTCTGTATGACTATATGATCAAAAATGGCATATTAATAAGAAGCTGTGCGGACTTTACGGGACTTGGCAGGGGATTTTTCAGGATCGCAGTAAAAAAACACTATGAAAATGAGATATTTATAGAGAGCTTCAGAAATTACAAGGAGGTATAGCCGTGGCAATGCCTATAATGATACAGGGTACAATGTCAAATGTCGGCAAAAGTATAATTACATCGGGACTTTGCAGGATATTTGCGCAGGACGGCTACAGTGTGGCTCCGTTCAAATCGCAGAATATGGCGCTCAATTCCTATATTACACCGGATGGCGCTGAGATAGGAAGGGCGCAGGCAGTGCAGGCGGAGGCATGCGGTATTCTGCCCTCCGCAAGCATGAACCCCATACTTTTGAAGCCCGTAACGGACATGGGCTCGCAGGTGATAATAATGGGCAGGGCTCTTAGCAACATGAAGGCATACGAATATTATGAAAAAAAGAAGGACCTTATACCCGTGATAAAAAGCGCATATTCGGAGCTTTCCAAAAAACACGATATAATAGTTATAGAGGGCGCAGGCAGTCCCGTTGAAATAAATCTGAATGAAAACGACATTGTAAATATGGGCATGGCAGAAATGGCAGATTCTCCCGTTCTGCTTGTGGGCGATATAGACAGGGGCGGAGTTTTTGCACAGCTCAAGGGCACGGTAGACCTTCTGCGCCCCAATGAGAGAGAAAGAGTAAGGGGGCTTATAATAAACAAATTCAGAGGCGATGAAAATATACTGAAGCCGGGGCTTGAAATGCTGGAGGATATATGCGGAAAAAAAGTCATAGGCGTGGTACCCTATGCCGATATAGACATAGACGAGGAGGACTCGCTTTATAAGGGCTTCGGAGAAAAGGGGAAAGATTCGGCAATAGATATTGCCGTTATAAGGCTTCCCAAGATATCCAACTTCACGGACTTCCGCGCGCTTGAAGCGGAAAGGGATGCTTCGGTGCGCTATGTAAAAAATTTATCGGAGCTTGGCTCGCCCGATATCATAGTACTGCCCGGCACAAAAAACACCGTGTCAGATCTCAAATGGCTCAGAGAAAGCGGAATTGAAACGGAAATAATAAAGCGGGCGAATGACGGCAGACCGATAATAGGCATATGCGGAGGCTTCCAGATGCTGGGCAGGAGCGTTTCCGATCCCTTCAATACGGAGGGTGGGGGCAAAATTATGGGCATGGGACTTCTGCCCGTTGATACTGAGCTTGCAAAGGAAAAAATAACAGCTCTTGTATCCGATGAAGCAGGCGTTATAAATGGTGTGTTTGCGCCTCTTTCGGGCAAAAAAATAACAGGCTACGAGATACACTCGGGAAGAACACAATATGGCGCAGTATCACAGCCCTTTGCAAAAGTAAGCGGCGGCTGTGTTTATAACAATATATTGGGTACATATATACACGGCTTGTTCGATGAGGATGATATAAGAGCGTCTCTTATGGATATACTTTATGATATGAAGGGCAAAAAACGCGCCGAAGGTCTGCATTTAAGCTACAAGGCTCACAGGAATGCTCAGTACGACAGGCTTGCGGATATACTGCGCGCTTCTCTCGATATGCAAAGCATATATGACATAATTTTTAAAAGAATATAGACTGAAGGGGATAAAATATGGACAGAATAATTCTTGAAAATATGCTTCCCGAGGATATAGAAAGGCGGAGCTTTGAAATTATAAGCTCCGAGCTTGAAGGCGCTGAGCTTGATCCGCGGAATGAGGCTGTAATAAAAAGAGTGATACATACCACGGCGGACTTTGACTATGTCAAAAACCTGTGCTTTTCGGAAAATGCCGTTGAAGCTATGCGCTCTGCTTTAAAAAACGGCGCATCGGTGGTGACGGATACACAGATGGCAAGATCAGGCATAAACAAGGGGGCCATTTCACGCTTCGGCGGTGAGGTGCTCTGCTTTATGAGTGATGAGGATGTTGCCGATAAAGCCAAGAAAAACGGCACCACAAGGGCCTCGGCGTCCATGGACAAGGCGGCGGAGCTTGAGGGGGACATTATTTTTGCCGTAGGCAACGCTCCCACTGCGCTTATAAGGCTTTATGAGCTGATAAAGGAGGGCAGGGTAAGCCCCAAGGGCATAATAGCCGTGCCTGTGGGCTTTGTCAATGTTGTGGAGGCAAAGGAGCTTATACTCACTCTGGACTGCCCTTATATTGTCGCGAGAGGCAGAAAGGGCGGAAGCAATGTTGCCGCAGCCGTGTGCAATGCGCTTTTGTATTCCATTGAGCAATAAAAGCTATTGATTTTATTTTACTTATGTTGTAAAATTAAATTAAGCAATATTTAAAAAGGAGGCAGGGCAAAATGAAGCCAAAGGTATATTTTACGGATATAATAACACCGGAAAAGGTGCTTGAGCTCTATAAGCTCTATGAGGGAAGGCTTGACGGCAATATTGCGGTAAAGCTTCACTCGGGCGAGGTCGGCAATCAGAACTTTTTAAGACCCGACTTTTTTAAGCCCGTTATAGACTACACGGGAGGAACGGTCGCAGAGTGCAACACAGCATATGACGGCGAGAGGGACACTACCGAAAAGCATATCAAAACGCTTGAAAAGCACGGCTGGTCAAAATATTTCAAGGTAGATCTTCTGGATGCGGAGGGTCCCGATGCGGAGCTTGAAATACCGAACGGACAGATGATAAAGAAAAACTATGTGGGCAAAAACATAAAGAATTATGATTCTCTCCTTGTGCTTTCGCACTTCAAGGGACACCCCATGGGAGGCTACGGCGGAGCGCTCAAACAGCTTTCCATAGGCATTGCTTCTTCATTCGGCAAGGCTTATATCCACGGCGCAGGCGATCCCGACGCCTTCTGGACATCAGATCATGATTCCTTCCTTGCTTCCATGGCAGATGCGGCATCCTCCGTTGTGAAGCTCTTCGGGGACAAGATAGTTTATATCAACGTTATGAAAAATATGTCTGTGGACTGCGACTGCTGTGCGGTCGCCGAGGATCCGTGCATGGCTGATATAGGCATACTTGCTTCGGACGATCCCGTTGCCATAGATCAGGCTTGTCTTGACCTTGTGTATAACTCAAAGGATAAGGGCAGGGATCACCTTGTTGAAAGAATAGAATCCCAAAACGGCTTGTACACCGTTGAAATGGCGGCTAAGCTGGGCATAGGCTCGAGGGAATATGAGCTTGTGAAAGTGTGAGATATTATAAAAAGGACTGCGGCTGCAGTCCTTTTTGCGTGTAGATAAACATTTATTATTTGCATTTTTTGTAGGTGCGCAATGTACGGTCATATATGTGATCAGCCTGCTTATTTGTTTGTAGGGGCGTGCATTGCACGCCCGTTTATAACCTTCCTACTCCCCGAACATCAATTCAAGTATCTCCCTCGGGCTCATATCTCTTATACCCTCGTCATCGCTCAGAGCAGACCACACAAATCTGTCATAGTGAGTGAGATATGAGGTATTTCTGGAGCTGTCGGGGAATTTACCGTACCAGTCGGGATAATATTTCTGCATATACTCCGAAGCCAGTCTTACAGCCTCGGAATTTTTGTCTCCGCCGGGCGTATATGTACCGCTCAGCTGTACTCCGGGAGGGCTTGAATGGAGCAGAAGCATACTTCCGTCGGAGCATTTGCCAAGTGAAATAAACACATGCCTGC
>CANROO010000121.1 GCA_947632235.1 uncultured Clostridia bacterium | reverse complement strand
TTGGTAGTAAATTCAGCTTGAAATCCTGCTTGTATGCCCGTAAATCAAGGCTTTTTTGAGATAATCAACCATTTTCCGTAAAAAACATATGTATGTTCTGCGGTCACAGAGATGTTTTTGAAAGAGAACGCATAAAAGAAAAGGTAAAGGAAATTTTGATATATTTAATAGAAAAGAAGAACATATCGGTTTTCTTAAGCGGAGGAATGGGAGAATTTGACGGGCTGTGCGAAAGCTTGGTAATAGGCTTAAAGGACCATTACAAGGATATTAAGCTTTGTTTGATAATTCCTTATCTCACTAAAAATATACTCAATAATCCTCAATATTATAATTCATTTTACGATGAAATAATAAAGCCTGATTTTGGCGAGGATATATTTCCTAAATATGCAATTATAAAAAGGAACAGATATATGGTAGATAACTCCGATTATATTATATCTTATGTTATCAGAGATTTTGGCGGAGCTTATAAAACGCTGAAATATGCCGAAAAATCAAATATAAATATTATTAATATTAAGTAAAAAAAACAGGGTGATTCGGCTCACCCTGTTTTTGTATTAAATTACTTCAAATCGCCTGTCTTTAACCAATCCTGGTCATCGTAGTCCTTATTCTCGCCTACCATGCCCCAAATGAATGTATAAGCCTTTGTGCCTACGCCCGAGTGTATAGACCAGCTTGGGGATATAACGGCGGATTCATTCTTCATGACGATGTGTCTTGTTTCATCGGGCTTGCCCATCATATGGAATACAACGTTGTCATCGTCCATATCGAAGTATAAATATACCTCCATACGTCTTTCATGAGTATGGCAGGGCATTGTGTTCCAGTTTGAACCGGGGTCGAGCTTTGTAAGACCCATTGCAAGCTGACAGCTGCCATATTCTACGCCGTCTCTCTGTGAAAGTCTTGCGAAGACCTCGTCATGGATGTACTGATTGATAGTTCTCTTGTTGCAGTCTTCAAGAGATCCTAAGGGCTTATGGTTTGCGTCCGCATAGGTGATGAGGACAGTGGGATATGTCCTGTGAGCTGTGCCCGAATTGGTGTAGAACTTGGGCGGATTTGAGGGATCCTTTGCAGCAAAGGCGATCTCCTTTGCGCCCATACCTACATAAATGGCATCGCCGTTATTTACCTCATATTCCTTGCCGTCAACTATAACTATGCCGTCACCGCCGATATTGATAGAGCCGAGCTCTCTCCTCTGAAGAAAGTATTCTGCCGCAAGCTCCTTGCTGCCTTCAAGCTTTATAGGCTCATTTGTGGGAGTGATGCCTCCGAAAATAATTCTGTCGTTATGGCTGTAGACAAGCTTTGCCTCGCCGGGAACAAAAACATTCTCTACAAGGAAATGCTCTCTTAACTGGCTTGTGGTGTAGTGCTTAACATCATCGTAGTGATTTGAATATCTTACCTCTAAATTCAATTTTATTGCCTCCTTATTTAAAAGGCTGAAGGCTTAAAGCCCTCAGCCTCTATGATTAGTTTTTTTAATTTTGACTGTCTGAGATTATCTCTGAACTCTGCCCGAACCATCGCAGTTTTCAACCTCTGCTCTTGTAACAAGGTTGAAATCGCCGGGGATAGTGTGCTTAAGTGCAGATGCGGCTACAGCAAAGTTGAGAGCATCCTTCATGTTCTTGCCGTCCATAAGTCCGCAGATAAGACCGCCTGCAAATGAGTCGCCGCCGCCTACTCTGTCTACGATAGGACTGATGTCAAATCTGTTTGACCTGTAGAACTCTCTTGTCTTGCCGTCCATGATACAAGCTGACCAGCCGTTGTGAGAAGCTGAGAATGACTCTCTTAATGAAGAGATAACATACTTGAAGCCAAACTTGTCACACATCTGGTTGAATATATCCTGATAGCCTGCCATTTCAAGCTCGCCTGAAGTAACGTCTGTGTTGCCGGGCTTGAAGCCGAGAACCTTTTCAGCGTCCTCTTCGTTGCCGATACATACATCAACATACTGCATAAGGTTAGTCATGATTTTCTGAGCCTTCTCTGATGACCATAATTTCTTTCTGAAGTTAAGGTCGCAGGAAACAGTAACGCCCTTAGCCTTTGCAGTCTTTAAAGCAACCTCTGTAACCTCTGCCGCTATATCGGAAACAGCGGGAGTAATACCTGTGAAATGGAACCAGTCAGCACCCTCAAAAATTGCATCAAAATCAAACTGATCTGCAGTTGCTGTAGAGATTGAAGAATGTGCTCTGTCGTAAACTACATTTGAAGCTCTCATAGAAGCGCCTGTTTCAAGGTAGTAAATACCGAGTCTTTCGCCGCTCTTAACGATGTGCTTTGTTTCAACGCCGTACTTTCTTAAGGCAGCTATTGCGCACTCGCCGATAGGATTATCGGGAACTGCAGTAACGAATTCTGCCTGATGACCATAGTTTGCAAGAGAAACTGCAACATTGGCCTCGCCGCCGCCGTAGTTAATATCAAACTCGTCAGCCTGAATAAATCTTTCATTATTAGGTGTAGATAATCTTAACATGATCTCACCCATTGTAACTATTTTGCCCATTGGAAAATTCCTCCTTTTAAAAATAATTTTTCTTATGCCGTTACACATAATACTTATGATTAAAGTATAACATATTATTTACTGTTTTTCAATAGCTGATTTTACATTTTTTACAAGTTTATTTCATTTATATTTCAGCCCCTATTGAAAGCTCTTCCAATAGCCTTCAATATTATCGCTTTCCAAGGCTTCAAGATAGCTGTCCGCAATGTCGAAAATCTCGCTTTCATCAGCAATTAAAAATTTTGCCCTGTCGCCCTTGCCTTCGACATTTTCCTTTTTTTGAGGTGTTGAAAGCCATTGTCTGAACTCCCGTTCCCACTTGTCGGCGCCTTCTTCGCCTATTTCCTCATAGCATATTAGCTCTTCCTTTATTTCATATATGAAATCGTCAATGTCCATTTTAATCATCCATAAGCCCTCCGAATAACTTAAGTCCAAAGTAGTCATAGCCCTTCTTGGTGACCTCTCTGCCCCGGGGTGTGCGCTTTATGAAGCCCTGCTGTATAAGATAGGGTTCATAGACCTCCTCTATTGTCTCGGCTTCCTCGCCTATTGAAACGGCAAGAGTATCAAGACCCACGGGACCGCCGTCAAATTTTTCTATTATGCAGAGCAGAAGATTTTTATCAATCTGGTCAAGACCGTTCTTATCCACTTCAAGAATATCAAGGCTGTCTTTTGCCACCTGTTCGCTTATAACGCCGTCATATTTTACCTGAGCAAAGTCGCGCACACGCTTAAGAAGCCTATTTGCAACTCTGGGCGTTCCCCTTGAACGCCTTGCAATTTCAAGCGCGCCCTTTGTATCTATATCTATGCCGAGCACTCCCGCAGAACGCATTACAATGGCTGAAAGCTCCTGAGGAGTGTAAAGCTCCAGCTTGCTGACAACGCCGAATCTGTCTCTCAACGGAGCCGTGAGAAGACCTATACGCGTTGTGGCTCCTATGAGGGTGAATTTAGGGAGATCTATGCGTATGCTCTTTGCATCAGCGCCCTTGCCTATCACTATATCCAGAACAAAGTCCTCCATAGCGGGATAAAGCACTTCCTCTATGAGTCTGTTTATTCTGTGTATTTCGTCGATGAAGAGTATATCGCCCTCGTTGAGGTTGTTGAGTATGGCTGCCATATCGCCGGGGCGTTCTATAGCGGGACCCGAGGTTATTCTTATGTTGGAATTCATCTCGTTGGCAATTATGTTTGAAAGCGTGGTCTTGCCAAGTCCCGGAGGTCCGTAGAGAAGCACATGGTCCAGAGTTTCGCCTCTCTGCTTTGCCGCCTCCATATACACGCGCATATTGTCTTTTACCTTTTCCTGCCCTATATATGAATCCAGCGTAAGCGGACGCAAACCTTCCTCTGCGCCTATATCTTCTCTCATGGCGCCTGTTGTAAGTATTCTGTCGCCCGTATCAAGCTGTTTGTTGTTAAAATAGTTTTCCATACAAAAATGCTCCTACATATGCTTTAATGCCGCACTTATTATTTTTCCGCTGTCCATACCCTCGGAATATACCGCTTCCACAGCTCTTGCCGCCTCTGTCCTTGTAAAGCCCAAGGACACAAGACCCGCAATTGCATCGTTCTTTTCATCGCTGTGAACAGGCGTTCCCATAGGAAGTACACCCACATCCGAGGACGAATAAACGCCCGATACTTTATCCTTTAAATCGAGTATTATTCTTTCAGCCGTCTTTTTGCCTATGCCCTTGCCAACGCTTAATGTGTTCCTGTCCTGTGAGCTTATAGCAAGCACTATATCCGACGGCGAAAGCTCGCTTAAAAGCGCAAGAGCGCCCTTGGGACCAACTCCGCTGACGGTTATGAGCAGAGCAAACATATCAAGCTCTTCTTTATTCATAAAGCCGTAGAGCTGAAGGCTGCCCTCCTTGACATCCATAAATGTGAAAATTTTTATTTCGCTGTTGATGTGAGGGAGCTTGTACACCGTTGAAGCCGACACGGATATATTGTAGCCTATGCCGTTGTTGTCGACAACAATATCGCTCTCGCCTATGAAAACAAGCTCGCCCTTTATGTAGTTTATCATATTGCCTCCGTAAAAAACATTTGTTCATATATAATTATACTATTCGGAGAAAATTATGTCAATATGGGTTTATTGCTGCTTTAAACTGCGTACAAACCTGCTCACACTGATACTTAATCCCTCCGAAAAACCTAAGACATAAATCAAATATATAATAATAAAAATTGCAGGCACCAAAATCAGAAAGCCTTTTTTTACCTTGTATTTTTTATCTATAAAAAATATACATATTGATATTATAGCCGTCAAAAATATCCACAGCATATAATTTGTCCAACAGCCGTAAAGCCAACCAAAAAGCGGCTCTAAAACAGGTATTTCATATAAAACTGCCCAAGAACCTATTTCGGAAAATATGAGAAGGAGCATCAATAAATATGTATATGCAACATATATTTTTAATAAGGCTTTTCTTGTTTCCTTTATTTTTTCTTTGGATAAAAAATCATTCATACTTCAGCCTCCTTTGTGTTTATATATACTTGGATTTTAGCTTTTTTAGGGACAATATGTACAGAAATGATCCCCTTATTAAAAAATTATCGTATTTTCTTGCTTTTGTCAATATATTTTTGTAACATTGCAAAAAAGACCGCAGAAACTGCGGTTTTTACAGATTGTCGAAAAAGTAAAATTATACAAACAAGACCCTTCCGTCAATCCTTTGGATTGACACCTTCCCTTAACCCTGACGGGTTAAAGGACGGCTTATAATGTTTAAATTCCTTACGATAAACTTCTTTCGCCCGAAGGGCGTAGCACTATAAGGCGTCCTTGCGAAGCAGGGAAGCTGTCGCCCACAGGGCGACTGAAGGGTCAAAAAAGTATTTTATCGACACGCAGAAAAGACCGCAGAAACTGCGGTCTTTAATATTGCAATATATGATTATATTACTCGATGATTGATACAACAGAGCCTGAACCAACTGTTCTGCCGCCTTCACGGATAGCGAATCTAAGACCCTGCTCCATAGCGATGTGAGAAATAAGCTCGATAGTCATTTCTACGTTATCGCCGGGCATACACATCTCTGTTCCCTCGGGAAGAGTGATAACGCCTGTAACGTCGGTTGTTCTGAAATAGAACTGAGGACGATAGTTGTTGAAGAAAGGCTTATGACGTCCGCCCTCCTCCTGCTTAAGAACGTAAACCTGAGCGGTAAACTTTGTGTGAGGAGTGATAGTACCGGGAGCTGCAAGAACCTGTCCTCTCTCGATCTCATCTCTAGCTACACCTCTTAAAAGTGCGCCGATGTTGTCGCCGGGCTCAGCAGTGTCAAGAAGCTTTCTGAACATCTCGATACCTGTAACAACGACCTTTCTTGCTTCATCGTTAAGACCAACGATCTCAACTTCGTCATTGAGCTTAAGAGTACCTCTTTCTACTCTACCTGTAGCAACTGTACCTCTGCCTGTGATCGAGAATACGTCCTCAACGGGCATAAGGAAGGGCTTATCTGTATCTCTCTGGGGATTGGGGATATAGTCCTCAATAACATCGAATAATTCGATGATCTTGTCGCCCCACTCGCCTGTACAATCCTGAAGAGCCTGGTAAGCTGAACCTCTGACGATAGGACAACCCTCAAAGCCGTACTCCTCAAGAAGCTCTGTAATCTCCATCTCAACAAGGTCAAGTAATTCCTCATCGTCAACCATATCACACTTGTTCATAAATACAACGATGTAAGGAACGCCAACCTGTCTTGAAAGAAGGATGTGCTCTCTTGTCTGAGCCATAGGACCGTCTGTTGCGGCAACAACGAGGATAGCGCCGTCCATCTGAGCAGCACCTGTGATCATGTTCTTTACATAGTCAGCATGACCGGGGCAGTCAACGTGTGCGTAGTGACGCTTGGGAGTCTCGTACTCAACGTGAGCTGTAGAGATAGTGATACCTCTTTCTCTCTCCTCGGGAGCCTTATCGATGTTATCGAATGCAACTTCCTGACCTAACTGATATCTCTGATAAAGTGTCTTTGTGATAGCCGCTGTTAAAGTAGTTTTGCCGTGGTCAACGTGACCGATTGTACCGATATTAACATGGGGCTTAGTTCTTTCAAATTTTGCCTTAGCCATTTAAAGTTTCCTCCTTTAAAATAAAAATAAATATCCTTTAGTTTTTACCGAAAAAATAGTCTCGGTTATAACACTATTATTATTATAGTTGATTTTATGGTAAATTGCAAGCATTATTTTACAATAATACCTGCAATTTGAAAATTTTTAGTTAATTAGAGCTTCTTCCGTTAGCGACCTCTTCCTGTATCGACTTGGGAACAGCCTCGTAGTGATGTACCTCCATAGCGTAGGTACCTCTGCCCTGTGTTGTGGAACGAAGAGCTGTCGAGTAGCCGAACATCTCTGCAAGAGGTATGAAGGAATGAACTATCTTGGCACCGTTCTGGTCGTCCATACCCTCTATACGGCCTCTCCTGGAGCTTACATCGCCCATTACATCGCCGAGGTATTCCTCGGGAATGGTGATCTCGACCTTCATTATGGGCTCCAGAAGCTTGGGATCGGACTTCTTCATGGCTTCCTTGAATGCCATTGAGCCTGCGATCTTGAATGCCATTTCGGATGAATCGACCTCGTGATAAGAACCATCGTAGCATCTTGCTCTCAAGCCTACTACGGGATAGCCTGCTATAACGCCTGCCTGCATTGCTTCCTGGATACCTGCATCTACAGCGGGTATATATTCCTTGGGGATAGCTCCGCCGACAACCTCGTTGACAAACTCGTAGTTCTTTTCTTCGTTGGTGTCGATAGGTTCAAACTTGACCTTACAATGACCATACTGACCACGGCCGCCCGACTGTCTGGAGTACTTGTGCTCCTGATCGACAGCATGACCGAAGGCCTCTCTGTAAGCCACCTGAGGTGCGCCTACATTTGCCTCTACCTTGAACTCTCTGAGAAGTCTGTCTACTATGATTTCAAGGTGAAGCTCGCCCATACCTGCGATGATGGTATCGCCTGTTTCCTGGTCGGTATAAGTCTTGAATGTGGGATCCTCTTCCGCAAGCTTTGCAAGAGCGATGCCCATCTTGTCCCTGCCTGCCTTAGTCTTAGGCTCGATAGCAACGGATATAACGGGATCGGGGAAGTTCATGGATTCGAGAATTACCTCATTAGCTTCATCGCAGAGCGTGTCGCCTGTTGTGGTGAACTTAAGACCTACCGCTGCGGCGATGTCGCCTGCATAGACCTTGTCTATC
>CANROO010000120.1 GCA_947632235.1 uncultured Clostridia bacterium | reverse complement strand
AGAGGCGTAAAGGTGATAGCCATACCCCGCGTAAAGATAGACGATGAAAGGGTGAGCAGTACCAGAATAAGAGGGCTTATTGCCGAGGGAGATATGGAATATGCGGCAAGGCTTCTGAACAAGCCGTATTTTGTAATAGGCGAGGTACAGCACGGAGAGAGCAGGGGAAGAAATGTTCTGCATTTTCCCACTATCAATATGACTCCGCCCGTCAAAAAGCTTCTTCCGCCGGACGGCGTTTATTTTTCAAGAACGCTCATTGACGGCAGGCTTTATGACAGCATGTCAAACATAGGCGTGAATCCAACCTTCAACGGCGAGGCAAAAAAGATAGAAACAAATATTTTCAATTTTGACAGCGATATATACGGCGAAACTGCCGTTGTAGGCTTTTATAAGAGAATAAGGAATGAAAAGAAGTTCGACAGTCCCGGAGAGCTTGCATCTCAGCTTGAAAAGGACAAGAACGAATGTCTGAGCTATGCGGAGCAGGGTTATATGAGCCAATACAGACTGTGAGGTACTTAAGCGTGAAAACAGATGAAAAAATACAGAGTATAGACATCATAAGAGTTATATCAATGTTCTGTGTCATATTTCTGCACTGTGCCTCTAACAGGCTCAGGGTCAATATGTACACGCCCGGCTGGCATATCGTCAACGTTCTTACTGCGCTTGCAGGCAGCGGTGTTCCGCTGTTCTTTATGATATCGGGCGCGCTCATACTTGGCAGCAAAAACACGCTGAGCGTATCCTATACGCTCAAAAACCGTGTTTTAAGGCTCATTGTTCCGCTCTTTGTGTGGTCTGCCATAGCCATTGCCGTAAACCTATACACCGACAGCACAACGGGCGTTTCATTAGGCAATTTCTGTGACAGGCTCATCTATTTTTTGAACAAGCCCTCCGCAGTGCATATGTGGTTTATGTATTATCTCATACCCATGTATCTCATTTCGCCGGCGCTCAAGCTCTTTATGGACAATGCGGAGGAAAAGACTATACTCTACATACTTCTGCTCTGGCTTTTGCAGATGCTTTCCCTGACTTTGGGAGGTGTTCTGAGAGAAGAAAGCCATAAGGCGCTCGCAGGTGTAAGCTTTATAAACAATATCGGCTTTATAAGCGGTTATCTCGGCTATTTTCTGCTGGGAAGCTATATAATGAAAAGCAAAATTAAAATAAACCCCGTTTTGCTTGCTATCATAATCGCGGCTACAGTGCTTTTCGTATGCGCCGGTACTGAATATATAAGCCGTTTCAACGATTTTTACACCGAGACCTTCAAGTCCTACAGGAGCATATCCATAGTTATCATTTCAGCCTGCGTTTTTATACTCCTCAAGGATGCGCGCCTTCCCAAAGGCGGGCTTACACGACTTGTTTCGGCGCTTTCGGCCGTATCCTACGGAGTCTATCTCTCGCACAACTGCATAATAGATATTCTCAACAGGTGGGGGCTCAAAAATCACAGCCTCATACAGCTTGCCTTGTGCTTTGTAATAACATCCGTTTCTTCGGTCGTCATAATAGGCGTTATGAGCCGTATAAAATATGCTTCATATATATTTGCAGGCATTAAAAAAAGCAAAAAAAGTTAAAATTATACCAAAAAACACTTGCATTTCATACTGCTTTGTGTTATCATATCATTTGTATGTATTTATCCTATGTTCAGAGAACGGACACTCCGACCGTCTCTTAGCATAAGGAGCTTATTATAAAAGGAGGAAAACAAAATGGATAAGAAAGCAATAATTGCTAAGTACGGCAGAAATGAAGCCGACACAGGTTCACCCGAGGTTCAGGTTGCCTTACTCACAGAGAGGATAAACCACCTCACAGAGCACTTGAAGGAACACAAGAAGGATCACCATTCCAGAAGAGGTCTTCTCAAGATGGTTGGTAAGAGAAAGGGTCTTTTAAACTATATCAAGTCTAAGGACGTTGTTGCTTATCGTGAACTTATTGCTTCATTAGGCTTAAGAAAGTAATTTATGACATAGCGTGGCGTTTAGCCACGCTTTTTGTTGTATCATCGTTTATTTGTTTATTCGGGTGAACGGGTAATATTTTTAGTTTAAAAATGTATTTAGCCCATAAATATGTTTTTAAGCTAAAAATTGCCTGCATTCACCTTGATAAAATATATTAAGGAGGAAAAATTTATGAGCAAGATTTACAAAATGGATTTGGCAGGCAGAGAGCTTTCCGTTGAGATCGGCAAGGTTGCCGAGCTTGCCAACGGCGAATGTATCGTAAGATACGGCGACACTGTTGTGCTTGTCACAGCTACGGCTTCCGAGAAGCCCAGAGCAGGCATTGACTTCTTCCCTCTTTCTATCGACTATGAGGAGAAGATGTATTCCGTAGGCAAGATACCCGGAGGCTTCACAAGGCGTGAGGGCAGGCCCTCGGAGCATGCTATACTTACAGCAAGAGTTATAGACAGACCTATAAGACCCCTTTTCCCCAAGGACTACAGGAACGATGTGTCGATAAATGCTCTTGTTATGTCCGTTGATCAGGACTGCGCGCCCGAGATATGTGCAATGATCGGCTCTTCGATAGCGCTTTCAATTTCGGACATACCCTTCTACGGTCCCACGGGCTCCGTATCGGTAGGTATGGTAGACGGCGAGTATGTCATAAACCCCACTGCAGAGCAGAGAGCAAAGAGCAGAATGAACCTCACCGTTGCTTCTACAAAGGAAAAGGTAATGATGATAGAAGCAGGCGCAGAGGAAGTGACCGATGACGAAATGTTCAACGCCATAATGTTCGGTCATGAGCAGAACATAGAAATATGCAGGTTCATAGACGGTATTGTTGCCGAGTGCGGAAGACCCAAGCACAGCTATGAGGAGCATATTGTAGACCATGATTTCTACGAGGCTATAAAGGAGCTTATAGGCGATTCCAGAATGGAGGACGCCGTTTTCACCGATATGAAGCAGGTGAGAGACGAAAAAATAGCCGAGATAGAGGCAGAGGTATGCGAGAAGCTCTTTGAGCGCTTCGGCGAAGGCGATGAAGAAGAATTTGCCGCTGCCGTAGGCGAGGCTATATATAAGTACGAAAAAGAGACCGTCAGAAGAATGATATTAAGAGAGCACAAGAGACCCGACGGCAGAGCCCTTGAGGAAATAAGACCTCTTTCCGCAGAGGTGGATGTTCTCCCCAGAACACACGGCTCCGGACTTTTCAAGAGAGGTCAGACACAGGTGCTCACAGTTACCACTCTCGGCGCTATGTCCGATGTTCAGAAGCTTGACGGACTTGACGATTCGGAAACAAGCAAGAGATATATACATCACTATAACTTCCCCGGCTTTTCGGTAGGCGAGGCAAAGCCCTCCAGAAGCCCCGGCAGAAGAGAGATAGGCCACGGCGCATTGGCTGAAAGAGCGCTTCTTCCCGTTATACCGAGCGAGGAGGAATTCCCTTATGCCATAAGGCTTGTGTCCGAGGTATTGAGCTCAAACGGCTCCACATCTCAGGGTAGTGTCTGCGGTTCAACGCTTTCGCTCATGGCTGCGGGCGTACCCATAAAGAGACCCGTTGCAGGTATCTCATGCGGTCTTGTTACCGGCGAGACAGATGATGATTTCATTCTCCTCACCGATATACAGGGTATAGAGGACTTCTTCGGCGATATGGACTTCAAGGTCGCAGGTACTCACGAGGGTATTACTGCCATACAGATGGATATGAAGATACAGGGTCTTACTCCTGCCATCATAAAGGGCGCCATAGAGAGGACTCATAAGGCAAGGAACTATATACTTGACGAGGTAATGCTCAAGGCTATACCCGAGCCCAGAAAGGAGCTTTCAAAGTATGCTCCCAAGATAGACTTCATACAGATCGACCCCGAGAAGATAGGCGAGGTCATAGGCTCTAAGGGCAAGGTAGTAAACAAGATAAAGGAAGAATCGGGCGTTGAGACCATTGATATCGAAGAAGACGGCAGAATCTATGTTGCTTCTCCCGATGCCGAGGCTATAAAGAAGGCCATAGATATGATAAAGATAATAGCTATGGATCCCGAGGTAGGTCAGGTTTACACCGGTACCGTTACAAGAATAATGACATTCGGCGCTTTTGTAGAGATAGCTCCCGAGAAGGAGGGTCTTGTACACATTTCAAAGCTTGCTCACGAAAGAGTGAATAAGGTAGAGGATGTTGTAAAGGTAGGCGATGTTATTGAGGTAAAGGTTACGGAGATAGATCAGCAGGGCAGGATAAATCTTTCCAGAAAGGCTTGTCTGCCCAGACCCGAAAGAAAAGAAGCGCCTAAAACAGAAGAATAATACTTAATTTTTCTCCCCTTTGATATGAGGGGAGAAATTTTTTATTAAAAAAATAATTTTTTTATAAAAACCCCTTGACAAAAATATGGATATAGGTTATTATATATGCAAGAGATAACTTAAAAGTTATAGCTAAATAAAAATGAAAGGGGACGATTCCAACAAAAACTTAAATATCGCCTTATAATTTAAAAACTGCAGCATTTACAAAAGTATTCAAAAAATAATAAAGCATAAAAACCTTAAGAAAAATAAAAATGTGTAGAAAAAAATAAGCATAAAACCGATGCAGCAAACAATTATAACGGCAAGGACATGTTTACATAGATGTTACATCAAAAAAATGATTTGTAGATTTTGAAGATGTAAAATAAACGGTAAAAAAACATAACCGTCAGCAGATTTTGACACTTGGTATTTACAGATCACAGTTTAAAACCGAATATATAAAAAAATTCAAAAAGAAAAGAGAAATAAAAAAATGATTTTGGATGATTCAATAAGATAAGCTTGTTATCTGATCATAATAACGGATAACAAGCTTTTTCTTTGTATATATTTTGAATAAAACTATTGAAAAAATTGCCTTTAGGGTGTATCATATATATAAAAAACGACAGGAGGATATATCAATGATTTCCGAAAAAATGAAAGTGCTCGTTAAAAACGGCTCCGCCATAAGAGCCATGTTTGAAGAGGGCAAAATAATGGCAGCCAAGTACGGCAAAGATAATATATACGACTTTTCTCTGGGCAATCCTTCTATTGTTCCGCCTGCGTGCGTGAGAGAGGCAATAGTTGATCTTGCCGAGAATGAGCCGGAAATGGAGCTTCACGGCTACCCCAACAATGCAGGCTTCGAGGATGTAAGACAGGCTGTTGCCGACTATACAAACAAGAGCTTCGGCACACATCTTGATGCGTCAAACATAATCATGACGGTAGGCGCCGCAGGCGGTATCAATGTCACCCTGAAGGCTATCATTAACCCCGGCGATGAGGTAATGGTTATTGCGCCTTACTTCGGCGAGTATGATAACTATATCAGCAATTTTGACGGCGTCAAGGTCATGGTAAATGCCGACCTTGAAAGATTTTCTATCAACTTTGAGGACTTTGAAAGCAAGGTATCTCCCAAGACAAGGTGCGTCATCATAAACACGCCCAACAACCCCACGGGCGCAGTATATACAGAGGATGACATCAAAAAGCTTGCCGACATACTCAACAGAAAACAGTCTGAATACGGCACGTCCATTTATCTCTTCAGCGATGAGCCCTACAGAGAGATAGCTTTCGGCAAAGTAGACATACCTTATATCGTAAATTACTATAAGAATACAGTTGTGGGCTATTCCTATTCAAAGAGCCTTTCGCTTCCCGGCGAAAGAATAGGCTATCTTGTTGTGCCGAGCGAGCTGGATGACTTCCGGGAGGTGCTTGACGCAATGGTGGTTGCCAACAGGATACTTGGCTTTGTAAACGCTCCCACACTTATGCAGAAGGTAGTAAAGAAGGTAATAGGCTCCACCTCCGACCTTTCGGTATACGAGCAGAACAAGGACATACTTTATAAGGCGCTCACGGACATAGGCTATGAATGTGTAGAGCCCAAGGGCACGTTCTATATGTTCCCCAAGGCGCTCATACCCGATGACAAGGAATTCTGTAAGAAGGCAAAGGAATTCAGGCTCATAATAGTTCCCGGCTCCAACTTCGCCTGCCCGGGCTATTTCAGGATAGCTTATTGTGTAGATAAGAAGACCGTTGAAAACTCAATACAGAGCTTCAAGGATTTATATGAATTTTATAAAAAATAAATGAACAAATCTCTCCCCCAAAAAGGGAGAGATAATTTTTTTACAGAAAAACTACCGCTTTTGAGCCGTATTTCAATTAAAAGCACATATAATAATCTGCTTTTGTAAATACTGTATATGTATTTTGCATAATTTGATTTGTGCCTTATGGAAAAAATTGTTATATATTGATAAATATTAAAAATTTACTTATAATTTAAAAAAAATTGTTTAAACGTCAGCCGTTTTGTGATATAATAAAAAACGGTTAAATGTTATAAATTAACTGTCGGAAAAGCTTGTTATATTTATAACATGGAGATTTACAGGGCTTTATATGCTCTGTGTTCAACTGAAGTTTTAAAATATTTTTTCTTTTAAGGAGGAAACAAAAATGGTTAAAGTTGCTATCAATGGTTTTGGTCGTATAGGCAGACTTGCTTTCAGACAGATGTTTGCGGCAGACGGCTATGAGATCGTAGCTATCAATGATTTAACAGCTCCCAGAGTTCTTGCTCACTTATTAAAGTATGATTCAACTCAGGGCAGGTTCAACGGCACAGTAGAGGCTAAGGAGTCTTCTATCGTTGTCAACGGTCAGGAGATCGAGATCTACAAGGAAGCAGACGCTTCTAAGCTCCCCTGGGGTCAGCTTGACGTAGATGTTGTACTTGAGTGTACAGGCTTCTATACATCTAAGGAAAAGGCATCCGCTCATATCACAGCAGGCGCTAAGAAGGTTGTTATCTCTGCTCCCGCAGGTAACGATCTTCCCACTATCGTATTCAGCGTAAACGAGGATAAGCTTACACCAGGCGACACTATCATTTCTGCCGCTTCTTGTACAACTAACTGCCTTGCTCCCATGGCAAAGGCTCTTAACGACTATGCTCCTATCCAGGCAGGCATCATGTCAACTATCCATGCTTACACAGGCGACCAGATGACACTTGACGGTCCTCAGAGAAAGGGCGACTTAAGAAGATCACGTGCCGCAGCAGTTAATATCGTTCCCAACTCAACAGGTGCTGCAAAGGCTATCGGTCTTGTTATCCCCGAGCTCAACGGCAAGCTTATCGGCTCTGCTCAGAGAGTTCCCGTACCCACAGGCTCAACTACTATCCTTACTGCAGTTGTAAAGGGCAAGGACGTAACAGTTGAGGGTATCAACGCCGCTATGAAGGCTGCTTCATCCGATTCCTTCGGTTACAATGAAGATGAGATCGTTTCATCCGATATCATCGGTATCACTTACGGCTCATTATTCGATGCTACTCAGACAATGGTCAACAAAGTTGCAGACGATCTCTATGAGGTACAGGTAGTATCATGGTATGACAACGAGAACTCATACACAAGCCAGATGGTAAGAACTATCAAGTACTTTGCTGAATTAGCATAATCAAACAGGCTGTACTTATTTTTTAAAACCGCCGCGGACATTTGTCTGCGGCAGTTTTTAATGTTGAAAACGACTGTATCAAAGTATAATATTCTTGTGTTTTTTACAGAAAAGAGCAAAAGTTGTTTTTTTGTTTGTTATATGGCTTTATTTAATTTTTTTGTTGACTTAATGCAATAATTATGGTATCATATTTAGTATACGGCAGTATTTGTCATTTCTGTTAATGTAGAGCATTTGGAGATGTACCCAAGTGGTTGAAGGGGCTCGCCTGGAAAGTGAGTAGGTCGTGAAAGCGGCGCGAGAGTTCAAATCTCTCCATCTCCGTCTGTTTTTTTGTATCAAAAAACAATACAAAAAAATGCAAAAACTTCTTGACATAGGCAGAAAGATGTGATATACTGAATAAGCTGTCGCAGAGAACAGCGGTAATACAGCACATTGAAAACCGAATAACTTGACGAAAAATATACTCAATCCCAATCAATTCAAAAGGTATATACAAAGA
>CANROO010000119.1 GCA_947632235.1 uncultured Clostridia bacterium | reverse complement strand
CTTCCTTAAAGGGAGGCGCGACCTTGTTCTTTACTACCTTGGCCCTTGTTCTGCTTCCCACAGTCTCACTGCCCGACTTTATGGAGTCGATACGCCTTATATCTATTCTGACGGAAGCGCCGTATTTAAGCGCAGCGCCTCCCGTGGTGGTCTCGGGATTGCCGAAAACAACGCCTATCTTTGAACGAAGCTGATTTATGAATATAACTATACAGTTGCTCTTGCTTATGACGGAGGCAAGTTTTCTTATAGCCTGCGACATGAGCCTTGCCTGTCCGCCCATTGTGGCATCGCCCATTTCGCCCTCTATCTCGCTTCTGGGCACAAGAGCGGCCACGGAGTCCACAACAACTATATCTATGGCTCCCGAACGCACCATTGTTTCGGTTATCTCAAGAGCCTGCTCGCCCGAATCGGGCTGTGAAACATAGAGCTCGTCTATATCTACGCCTAAGTTTCGCGCATAAACGGGGTCAAGAGCGTGCTCGGCATCCACATAAGCCGCCGTTCCGCCCAGCTTCTGCACCTCTGCCACAACATGGAGGGCAAGTGTAGTCTTACCGCTGCTCTCGGGGCCGTATATCTCGGTTATCCTGCCCTTGGGAATACCGCCTATGCCCAGCGCAAGGTCAAGAGAGAGCGAGCCCGTGGGCACAGCCTCCACCGAAAGATTGACCATGTTGTCGCCTAGCTTCATTACGGAGCCCTCGCCGAAGGTCTTTTCTATCTGCTTTATAGCCATTTTGAGCGATTGTTCCTTGCCGTCGCCCTCGGCATTGTAATCCAGTATCTTATTTTTCTTTGCCATTTTTATCCTCCGTATTTTTAAGCTCGTCAAGAAGCATATTGAGCACAGACAGTGTCGTCTGCTCCCTTATCTCCTGTCTTGAGCCTTTATTGCTGAGCTTTTTTACCCTTACGCTTCCGTTTATATATAAGCCGGCATACACAAGACCCACGGGCTTTTCGGGGCTTCCGCCCGAGGGACCGGCTATGCCCGTTGTGGATATGCCTATATCCGTTCCTCCTGCCTTCGCCGCGCCTATGCACATTTCCTCCGCTGTCTGCGGACTGACGGCTCCGTATTTATCGAGAGTGTCATTGCTCACGCCCAAAAGCCTGTGCTTGCTCTCGTTTGTATAAGTCACAAAGCCGTTCACAAACGCCTCGGAGGCCCCGGGATAATTTATGAGCCTTGAGGCCACCATGCCTCCCGTACAGCTTTCGGCGGTGGAAACGGTCATTCTGCGCCTTATTATCTCCTCCATAAGTCTGTATTCTATACCCTCGTTATCCATATACATCTCTCCTTGTATAAAACAGTATAGCAGAATGAAAAACAAAAATCAACAGTTTTTTAGAAAATATTTTCTAATTTAGAACAAATTTTTCAAAAAAGCTCTCAAACCACGAATATGACTGCCGCAAGCCTGAGCGCCACAAGCACAACAAAGGCGAGCAGAGCCGAAAGATTTATGAGCTCACAGCTTTTTATTATGTCGTCTGCATTTATTCTCCTGCTCCTCGATGTCCTGCCTATAACGGGTTCTTCCCTGCCCAGGTAGAGCTCGGCGTTGAGCGCTCCTGCGCAGTAAGCCGGTATAAGTCCCCTGTTGAGCGAATTGAGCTTATATCTGTCGCGCTTGTATATTCTTTTGCCCATGGTCTTGTCAAGCTTCAGAAGCCCTGCCGATCTCTGCATAAAGAACACCTGGAGCCTCACGGGCACTATATCGCATATATTTTTGAGAGCCACAGCGAGCCTCTGACCCGCGCTCTCAGCTATAAGGCTTATGAGCTTATATATAACTCCGCCCGTACAGCCGAAAAGCAGTATGAAAAATATGGGCGAAATCACCTTGTCCACCGAGGAATCCGATGTTATCATAAGTGTTTTTTCGGCTATTTTTTCGGGGTCCTTTTCCTCGGCTTCAAAAAGACTGCCGTACAGCCTTGAGGCGCTCTTGACATAGCCCTTCCTGAGCGGACGGCACACTCTCTCGCCGTTGTCCTTTACCTCACGGCAGGATATGCAGAAAAAGCATATTATGCCCTCGGCTATTATGGCAAGTATCATATTGAAGTCCTTAAGAAAATCCACGGCACAGAACACTCCTGCACCTAAGCCTAATAAAAGCGCAAGCGTGAGCACGCAGGCAAGCCCCTTGTCTATGCGCGAATACACATTTCTTATGACAGCCGAAAGTCCCGACTTTATGCCCCGCACAAATGACGGAGTGCCTATGAGCATATCCAGAAGATACGCTATTACTACGCTTATTACAACAGACATCTTATCACCTGCCTTCATTCACTGCTTCAATATCCGATACAACAAGTAGCTGATGTATAATGTAAATTACATTGATCGTTTTATAATATCGAATATAATAAACTCGCATATCACCGCAAATTCACAATAAGCCACATAAAGGTCTATATCCCTGTCCTCAAGGGAATGCCTTTTATGCGCCCTTCTTTCAAACACAAGCACGGCTATGAACATTGTGACCATAGCCATTATAAAATAGAAAACACCATACATCTGCAGAAGGGCGATGCC
The DNA here is from genome assembly GCA_947632235.1 of uncultured Clostridia bacterium. Lineage (GTDB taxonomy): Bacteria > Bacillota > Clostridia > Lachnospirales > CAG-274 > Gallispira. The sequence continues at coordinate 5,574 of CANROO010000119.1, read as the reverse complement.
TGCCATGAGCCATACGGCGGTTATTATTGCCGTAACGACCTTAAGCATGCTTTTGTTAAGCTCGCAGAAAACGCCTTCCTTTATATAGTCCTTATCCCAGAGAAGGAAAATGACAAATACTCTTGCAAGCACAAAAACGCCCATAAGGAGCACCACGCCCCAAAGAGGCTCTATATACAGGAAAACACCTATGAGAGCATAGTACAAAAGCGCCGGAAATATGCCGAGCCTTCCCCTTGAACAGCTGAACATAAAGCGGTCGCCCACAAGAGCACAGAGTACAGCGCCCGCGGCTGCCGCAGCAAAGCTATGAAGTCCAACGGCCCTTGCAAGCACCGACCAGAGCGCAGGCACAAACCCTGCAATAAAGCCGGCAAAGGGAAGATAACAAAGAGCGTATTTTTTCTTTTTGTCATCGGGCTTGTAAAGATCTATGTTTGTAAAAAGATGAAGCGCGTAAAGCATATCCTTCATTTTATTCACTCCTTTTTATATATTTTAACATAAAGTGAATAAATAGTAAATCAAAAAATTAAACCGCATAAAAAAGAGCCTGCTGCAGGCTCTTCAATCACTCCACTACCTTTATTGCCTTCGGCACATAATTGCCTTTCTTGAATTTATCCTCACGGGTATGTATGATGCCGTAGGATACGATAACGAGCACGACTCCGAGGGCTATGCCCCAGAGCTCATTATAACCTGCTCCAAGGCGCATGGAGCCATAATAGCCCGCAAAAACGCCCAGCATAAAGGCAACAAAGGGTATGCCGTACATTATGAGCGTGGCCTTCATGAAGTCCGCGTTGTCCAGCACGACATCCACCTTATTTCCGACGGACGCTCCGCAGATATTTTCCGCGTGAATTATCATATCTTCCTTTTTAAGTCCTGCAGTGCAGGCACGGCACTTTGCGCACGCCTCCGTCCTCTGCATCTTAACTACAAGTCTGCCGTCTTCAACGGCCACTACCTCGCCTATTTCTCCAAGTGGTTTGTAAGTCATATCAATTCTTCTCCCTCAGTATGGATTTTACTATAAGAGCGCCTCCGCAGCATACGAGCACAACGGAAACGACAGCATTTTCATAGCCTGCAAGGCTTACTATGCCCCTTAAGCCAAAGAGCAGTATAAACAAGCCTATGACAGCCTGAAGCGAGTCCCTTCTGCCTCCTCTGAAGGCATCCGCTATGAGGCAGGCGCCTATTCCTGTGAGGAAGGCGTCAAAAAACTGCGCTCCCAGCATAAGAGCTATGCCCAAAAGCGTGAAAAGCGCGCCCACGGTAAGCTGATCGGGTTTTCTCTCTCTTATATATATTACATCAAAAATCACTCCGGGACAACAAAAAAATCCTCCGGTTATGAAATTTTTTAAATTCAGTCCTAAGGGAAGTATATTTTCCATAAGCTCGGAGCCCAAAAGACCCGCGATACCGAAATATACAAAATACACTCCGAATATGAGAGAAAGCTTCCTGTTCTGCGAAATATAGAGTATAATAAACACTGCGCCCAAAAGCAGGAACATAAATGTGCTCATATTTATGCTGAGCATGTCCTTAACATAGAAAAGAATGCCCAGTATAATGAGTATGATACCGAATAAAATACCTGCAAGTCTGTTTTTCATTTTTCATCACCTCAATATTATATACGAGGGGCGCATAAAATAAGTCTGATGCTTGACATAAAAATTTGTCAATGCTATACTTATTTTAAAATATCTGAATAAAAGGAGACCCGAAGATGAAGGAACTTCTGAAGCTGTATATACTCTTTGCCAAAATGGGAAGCGTATGCTTCGGCGGAGGCTACGCCATGCTCCCCATACTCGAAAGAGAGCTGGTGGATAACAGGGGCTGGTGTACTAAGGAGGAGCTTATAGATTACTATGCCATAGGACAGTGTACGCCCGGAGTTATAGCCGTGAACACATCCACATTCATAGGACATAAGCTGAAGGGCATACCCGGAGGCATTGCCGCAACGCTCGGCTTTGTAACGCCTTCTGTAGTGATAATATCCGTGCTTGCCACAATACTCGAATACGCCACATCCCTTCCCATAGTGGGATATGCCTTCAGCGGTATAAGGATATGCGTGTGTGTGCTTATAGTGAGCGCAACGGTCAATCTGTGGAAAAGCGCTATAAAGGACAAGCTCGGAGCGGCTATATTCATAATTGTATTCGTTCTCTCCGCTCTTGTGGGCATAAGCCCCATAATATTTGTGGTGCTCTCGGGCGCTTTGGGCTATGCGGTGAGCAGGGCAAGGGAGAGTGATAAGAAATGATATATATAAGGCTTTTGTACGAATTTTTCAAGGTGGGACTTTTTGCCATAGGCGGAGGGCTTGCAACGCTTCCGTTCCTGCAGAATCTCTCGGTGAAATATCCCGAATGGTTTTCCATGGAACAGCTTATGAATATGGTTGCCGTATCGGAATCCACCCCGGGGCCCATGGGCGTGAATATGGCAACATATGTGGGCTTTACAACGGGCAAGATACCGGGCGGTATATGCTCCACTCTGGGACTTATAACGCCGTCCGTCATAATAATAATCATTGTGGCGTCCATATTTGAAAAATTCAAGAACAGCAAGACCGTAGAACGCATATTTTACGGCATACGCCCTGCGTCAATGGGACTTATAGCGGCGGCAGGCTTTCTGGTTATAAAGGAAGCGCTTCTTAACATACCGCTCTTTATGGAAAACAGGATGATCACAGACCTTTTCAGGCTGAGATCTGTCATATTCTTTGTGATTTTATATATAGCTTATACCAAGTTCAAAAAGCACCCTATATTCTACATTGCCCTAAGCGCGGCTGCGGGCATAATAATAAGATTTTAAACAAGGAGGGCAACATATATGTCAGTTGTAAGACCATTCAAAAGCTTAAGACCCAAACCCGAATACTGCAAGGAGGTAGCCGCTCTGCCATACGATGTCATGACGGCGGAAGAGGCAAGGCTTGAGGTAAAGGGCAAGCCCTATTCATTCCTGCACATAGACAAGGCGGAGATAGACCTGCCCGAGGACACAAACCCCTATTCCCCGGCAGTGTACCGCAAGGCAAAGGAAAACCTTGACCAGATGGTGAGAAGAGGCATATATATAAAGGAGGATAAGCCCTGCTTTTATATATACAGGCTCACAATGGACGGCAGGAGCCAGACGGGACTTGTTGCCTGCACATCCATTGACGAATACATGGACAACCGAATCAAAAAGCACGAGCTCACAAGGGCTGCCAAGGAGGAGGACAGAGTGCGCCATGTAGACGTGTGCAACGCCAACACGGGCCCCATATTCCTTGCCTACAGACCCAGAAGAGAAATAGACGAAATAATAGAAAAATGCGTGCAGAAAGAGCCCGTATACGACTTTACGGCAGATGACGGAGTTCAGCATACGGTGTGGATAGCAGACGAGAGCTTAAGCAAGCCCATAGAGGAGGAATTTAAAAAGGTGCCTGCTCTCTACATAGCTGACGGACACCACAGGAACGCCTCCGCAGTGAGAGTAGGACTTAAAAGAAGGAAGGAAAAGCCGTTTTTCACGGGCAAGGAGGAGTTCAATTTCTATCTCTCCGTTATTTTCCCCTCGGATCAGCTCGCCATAATGGACTACAACAGAGTTGTGAAGGACTTGAACGGCAAGAACCCCGAAAAATTTATAGAAGAAATAAGCAAAAAATTCAGTATAACACAGTATGACGGCGAGGGAGGCTATAAGCCCCAAAAAATGCACACCTTCGGCATGTACATGGGCGGAAAGTGGTACTGCCTCAAGGCAAAAAAGAGCGTCATAAAGGAGGACGACCCCGTTGCCTGCCTGGATGTGTCAATACTGCAGAAGGAGATACTTGCGCCCATACTCGGCATAGGCGACCCCAGAACGGACAAGAGAATAGACTTTGTGGGCGGTATAAGAGGACTTAAGGAGCTTGAAAGGCGTGTTGACAGCGGTGAGATGACAGCAGCGTTTTCAATGTATCCCACAACTATGGATCAGCTCATGGCTATAGCCGACAGCAATAAAATAATGCCTCCAAAGAGCACGTGGTTCGAGCCCAAGCTCAGAAGCGGTATATTTATACACGAGCTTAAATAGAGGCAGAAGTATTTGTATATTGCCACATTGTATATTATATGCTATAATATACACAAGTCAGACTTTTGCCTGACCCGCACAACGGAGCAACGGGCGGTTGTTCCTCACCCTATTCTGAAAAGGAAGGGGGTGATGTATATGGCAGATATTCAAATTATTTTGTTTTTGATACTGTTGATAATAATATACATAAAGCAATAACCGCCCTATCTGACACATAGAGCGGTTGCATAAGTAATTGCCTATCTAGATATGAGGGACAACCCAAAGTTGTTCCTTTGTGTTTTTATAATAACATATATAATTGATATTGTCAAGAGGCTATTAAGCCTCTTTTTTCTTTCCAAGCCTACTTCCCCAGGCAGAACTCACTGAATATCTTATCCAATATATCCTCTTCGAGGGCCTCGCCCGTTATCTCGCCGAGGGCGGAATAAGCCTCCGTCATATCCATGGATATAAAGTCCTCGGGCATTCTGTTTTCCACGGTATCAAGCACATTTTCAAGGTAATGCTTTGCCTTTATGAGGCTTGCCTTGTTTCTCTCGCCCGATATGAGCGGAGAATTGTCGGTATCAAGTCCGCCCGATGAAAACATATCCCTTATCCTTTCAAAAAGCTCCTCTATGCCCTCGCCGTTTTTTGCGGATATATAAAGGGGCGAAAGATAGGCTGTCTGCGAAGCATCCGCCTTCAGCTCGCAGTCGCTCTTGTTGATGAGCACTATACACTTTTTGCCCTCGGCAAGAGCAATAAGCTCTCTGTCGTCATCTCCGAGCTCTCTGCTTCCATCCAGCATAAGAAGAATAAGGTCGGCGTCCTCCGCAAGGCTTTTTGACTTTTCAACGCCCATGCGCTCTATGATGTCGTCCGTAGCTCTTATGCCTGCGGTATCGGCTATTTTAAGCGGTATGCCGTGAACATTTATCATTTCCTCCAGGCTGTCCCTTGTGGTGCCGGGAATATCCGTCACAATGGCTCTTTCCTCCTCCAAAAGAGCGTTGAGAAGCGATGACTTGCCGACATTAGGACAGCCGAGGATCACCGTCTTTACGCCTTCCTTATATATCCTGCCCATGTCCGCTCCCGCAATGAGCTTATCCACGGCTTCGAGAGCCTTTTTTGTGTTCTCGCCTATCATGGAATATGTCATTGTTTCATCATCGTGCTCGGGATAGTCTATGCCTGCCTCGATATGCGCAAGCATTGTAAGTATGCTTTCGCGTATTTCGCCTATTTCCTTTGAAAGCCTGCCCGAAAGGCGCGTCATTGCCGCCTGTCTTGCCTTGTCCGTGCCCGCGTTTATTATATCCATTACGGCTTCCGCCTGCGTCAGGTCTATCCTGCCGTTCAGAAAAGCCCTCTTTGTGAACTCACCCGGCTCCGCAAGCCTGGCGCCCTGTTTTATGACTGCGCCGAGCACAGCGGAAAGCGACCTGAAGCCCCCGTGGGTAT
>CANROO010000118.1 GCA_947632235.1 uncultured Clostridia bacterium | reverse complement strand
GTCCTCGGGCGCTGTGTTATCGCTCGTCTCGCCCAGGCTGTCCTGCATATCGTAGGTAAGCGTATATTGAGGATCATTATAATCGGCTATGCCGTTGTTGTTCTTATCAACTGCCCATACGGCGTAAGCTGTTATCACATTATCCTTATCGGCAAAATCCATAAGGTCATCGACTTTTACGGTTTCGGAGGTCTGATAAAGAACTATATCCTTCTTTTCGGAATCGCCTACGGTCTTATACGGTTTTTCCGTATAGCGCATGTCTCTGACTTCCTCATCGGTACTCCAGCCCACAAATACGCACGCAGGCTTATCACCTTCGGCAGGCATTGTGAGATCACAGCCGGAGATTATAATGCTTTCACCATATAAAAGTCCCGTCAGTTCATTGGGCGCTGTGCCTTTTCCGCCGTTGACATCATACCTGAAGGTATAGACCTCCGTATAGTCCGCGTAACCGTTTCCGTTGCTGTCCTCTGCCCAGAGAGCATAAAGATTTACATTGCCCGTGACAGTGAATTTATTTACAAGAAGCGCATCAACAGCCACCTGCGAAGCAGACCTGCTTATGGGAGGCATACTTGGTATGCTTGTCCAGCCTAAGAACATACAGCCCTCTCTTGTAAGCGTGTTCGTATTGTCCATAGCCTCGGCTTCCTGACCGTAGATATATTCATTGTCATCCACGGGAACACCGCCGCCCGTATGCTCATTGCCGTAGTATGTTACTTTATACTTGGGTTCTCTGTCGTCATAGTCGGGTATATTGTTATTGTTGGTATCCGACGCCCAAACTGCATAGACCATGTTGGGATCGGGCAAATCTTTATCTTCATCATATTCCTCTATGCTTATCTCGGTTACAAAGCTTTCCTCTGCGGCACTGTCGGGAGCAGAAGCAAAAACATCGTACTTTTTCTTGCTCCAGCCTATGAGTACAGCTTTATCTCTTTGAATAAGGCTCTTTGCCACATCGACTGCATAGAGCTGCGCCATGGTACCCTCCACATGATGATGCTGACATGTATAGAATACGCCGTCATTGTCGTCAGGGTCTTTTATACTGCCTGTACCAAATACGCCATCTCTTAATTCACCGCCATTGATATTATAGCTGACATGATTTGAATTGCTTAAATAATCGGGGCTTCCGTCATTATTTTCATCTATAGCCCAAACCGCATAGAGAGTAAGGTCATCATCCGGCATAGGATAACTTTCGCTGAAAAGTATGAGATCTTCTGCAGTTTTTCCTTCCTCAGCGGTAAGAGCATCCACATGGAGCTCTTTGCTCCAGCCTACAAATATTTCATTTTCATTCCTGTGTATATACTTATTTGTATCTTTGGCGCCTCCGTAAGGATATACGCTTACCACATCTCTGTCCTTAACAAAGTTGGGTATGACCTTGTCCGCAACAGGCTGGTCATCATTATCCAAAGCGCTGTTGAAATTGAACGCAAGGTTATGGGAAGGCTCCTCATAATCGGGGTATCCGCTGCCATTGAGGTCCTCCGCCCACATTGCATAGAGAGTAATTGAGTTGTCGGGCATAAGGAATTTGCCGTCTTCGCCTGCGCTGTAATAATTCTGAACGGCAAGCTGATCTACAAGCTCCTTGTTCGCCGACTGTCCGTCAAACAGGCTCTGAGGCGCAGTGCTCCAGCCCACAAATACGGGATCGAATGTGCCTGTCTTTGCTCCTTCGGGCTGTTTTATATCTACCTTGTCGCCGTGAAGATGAACATTTTCATCCTTGGGCGCAGTACCGCTTGCGCCGTCTACAAGATCTTTATTCATATCATAGGTAACTTGATACTGCTTTGACCAAACGGCATAGAGTATCTCGCCCTCGTCAGGCAGAACAAATGTGGTTTTTCCGTCTGTCTTCGGATATGGATAATCGGCCGTTGTGGAGATAGGATCCATTGCCCAGCCCAAAAACGTATATCCGCTGAGAACGGGGATTTCACCCTCTTCAAGCTTAACTGTTACCGTTGCTTCGGCTTCCTCGGTATGAGGGTTAGGATATTTATTTTCATCATTTGGCACATTTTCAACATCGCCTTCTGCACCCTCAGGCTTGTTTCCGTCATATATTACCTGCATATAGTCGGGTATGTCATCGCCTATGTGCTTTCCTGCATTTTCGCCTTCTGTACCTATTTTGCCGTAGTTATCCGCTGCCGCCACAGCATAAAAGGTCATATCTCTTGTTATATACTGCTCCTCTGCTGCGGTTTTTTCCGTTATTATGTTAAGCTCTGTATCTCTTGTCCAGTTTGATACAAGGCCCGGCTCCTGATTTATCTCAGCCCAGCCTAAGGTTACATAGGAATCATGATCCTTTTCTTCAATTTCAGGCGCCGCTGTCTTAGCCTGATCATGATACCACGCCTTTGTTGTCTTTATCTCATATTCATGATCCTTATCGCCTACCTCATCGGCAAAGTTGTGGTAAGCGCCGGCATTGTATATTACGGTAAATGGTCTCTGAAGTGGTATATCGCAATCCTGATGCGTTGAATTTATGCCCTTTTCGGACTTAACAGGCACAACAGCCGTAAGAGTTTTATTATCTTCTGACCTTGTATATTGAACGCCTGTTTCTTCAATATTTCCCTCATTTTTACTGTTATCGGGCGGTATTGAGAAGCGAATAAAGTCACCCGTGGCAATATTATCCTTGGTAATATCCGGAACACCGGGATTTTCCACCACTAACTCATATGGCACAGCCTTAAGCCTTGCTTCTGTGACAAATTCACCATGAGTTGCATCAAATGATGCTATACCTATTGTTTCAGCATGATTAGCCTGATTGCGTACGGTTATATTGTCTTTAATATCATTCCTGTACGGCGCTTCTTCGGAATCCATGATACCGTTCATTATTCCATCGATAACGGAATCAATGAATACAGTACCCTTTATGGAGCTGCCTACGGCATAGCCGACATTGATATTCAGTGTTTCGCCATAGCCTACAGTAACCTCCTGAACAGCATTTCCTGATATAGGATCAATGGAATTACTGTCTATATCAGCACTACCTGTTGAGGAAGAATTTCTTGTACCCGGATTTGTACAATAAATATATTCGCTATCATCAGGTACCTTTATTTCTATTTTATACGTTCCTGCAGGCAACTGGTAATTGTTAAACTCACTTACCTTATACCATGTATTTGTATCTATAACCTTGCCGTTTTCTTGTACATCCTGTCCCGAACCATCCGGGACTACTTTAAAACTCTGCCAATTGCTTCCGCTCTTTTGAGCAATTTTAATAGACGCATCTATTGTTTCAGTTTCGTCTGTATCTTGTTTTCCATCCCTGCTTTTATCGTGCCATACATTTTGTTTGATATATGCGGGCTGCACTTCGTTTACAAATTCCCAATTGTAAACAAAGTTTACTCCGTCATCTGAGGGAGAGTAATTTGGCTTATATGTAACATCTGTAAGCTTATATCCTTCACCTTCCATTATTTCCTGTACAACATAAGACAAATGTATCTCATTTCTTGTAGTAGAACCATCATCATCATATGTAACAGTAAACTGTCTGTCAGGCAGACTGGACAGACTTTCTACATAACTCTTTTCGCCAACTACCTCAAGCGGATTTTCAACCGTATATTCTTTTTGTAAGGCTTCATAAGAAGTCATATCAACTTTGGCAAAATCGCTAAGTTTAGTGTCCTCCATAGTTGCATCAAGCTTACTTGAATCATAACCTGTTACTGTATACTTAACAGTCATGGAGTTGCTTTTAAGTGCAGCAGGCTTCCATACAGCCTGAATACGAAGAGGCTTATTAAGTATTGTTCTTGTATAACCTACATTTTCTGCAAAAGATTCCTTTGCCGTTCCCAAAGTAACTATCTGTATCTGAGTATCTGTCGTAGAACAGTCATATGATGGATCCGGATATGTTGTTACAACAACTACCTCGGTAATATTCTCACCGTTAAGATTGGCATTTATACGAGTACTATATTTACCTGTGTTGTTTGTAACATTTGATATATGTTCCTTGTAACCTGTTGGAACACCTTTGCTATCTAAATTGGCCTTTTTTTCTCCACCGACATTTTGAATTACATCACCACCATAGTAAATATCAATATTTGCTCCCGGAAGCTCTGTATCATCAGTTAATTTATCATATTTATGGTTAGCTCCGCCTGATGTATTCTGAGTATCAAGAAATACAAAGCCTGAAACTATTTTTTCATTAGGCGCACAATAGAAAGGAATAGTATTTTCCCCTGTCATTTCCACCTTTTCAGAATTAAGAATATATGTCCATGTATCAGAAATACCATGATCTACACCATATTGACTGCCTGTAGATGCTTTAGCAGCATTAAAGAGAGCCTTCCTACCGTTTAATTTAGGATCAGCATTCGTTTCATATGTATTGATACCGTCTATCGAATAATTATTTGACACAGGGTCAATAGCATTATTTGTTTCATTAATATGCCACATAAAATCCAATTTATTATTATATGGGAACTTGCTGGCATATTCAAATGTCCATCCGGATTTAAGACCATAAGCATTGTCCGCCTGTCCGTCATGACCCTTTCTGAGAAGTGTATCGTTTGTATTATTATAATAAAGCTTTGATCTTTCTTCTACAGAATCATAATCTGTATTCCCTTCAGGTGGATTTTCAAGGTATACCGCCATACCGTTTTTCATAGACTCGCAGTCAATAAGCGGAAAATGAACTTCTCCTGCTTTAGCCTGAGCATATACCTTACCTCTTCCTGTGTTGCCAAAGTAATTACCTACAGGCAGCACACGTCCAAATTGATCTCTGCCATTCCAGTAAATCCTGTTTTCTGCAGCAGCATCGTTGCTATTGGAAGCGTTACCCAACATTACTACACCCAATGTAGTATAATCTGATTTTAATGAAGCCTCTGTCGGAACCTTATCTGCAGGTACCTCAACAATTTTCACAGCACTATCTGGACTGCCTGAAGGACTCTGATCATACTGACTTGAAGCTGTAGAACTTGTAACCGTTTTCCCATCTATATCTATATTTGACTGTATACTATACCATTTACTTCCATCTTTATATATAAAATTAAGATCGTCCGGCGTGCTTAATTTTATTTCGTCCATATGACCGCCGGAATTATCAACAAACTTCTGATTTGCCCCTGTACCTTCACGAGTTGAAGCATTATAGCCATTTGTCTTAGCATACATATTGCTCATATCTATAATTATACGATATGAAGAAGCCTTATTGGTAACTACCGTAAAGTAACCGCCTCCTCCTGAATAGCCTGCCATATTATTGCCTGCTTTTCCTTCTTCGGCTGTAGCACCTCCATAATTACCATCAAAAGAAATTCTTGTAACGCTACCTACAGACTTTTGTTTTGCAAGAACAAATTCAGGCAAGCTTTCATCGGGATAATTAAAGAACATATGGTAGGCATAGTCCAAATCCGTAGGTTCATTATTTGGACCCATTACATATGCACCATCCGGATTACCATATATGTCCTTAAGATTATTATAATTAGCAAAAATATTCTGATTTGATGTATCTTTTATAGAATGATATATACTTGCATTTGTTGCCGTACCAATAAGACCTCTGTTGTTGGCAAAGAGGAAATATGTATTGGGATTGGCTCCATTAAGTGTCATATTATATATATAACCATCTCTCGTTACAACATAATAATGCTGCCATACACTATCACCACCTGTAACCTGAAGCGCAAGTAAATCAGTATAAACTCTGCCCTTTTGTACTTCGTCATTTTCATTTGTGACAGTTATATCAAAGGCTGCAAGTGTATTTCTTCCTGATGTACTCTTATGATAGCTCTGTAAATTTACAAAATCCCCACCATTTGTTATTGCAGCACTATCCCTATCGGCTTCTGTACTAGTAGGATTTGATCTGAATTTAAAATTATAGACACCGGACTGTTCTACATTAAATATATGAGCATCATAGCCTCCCGTAGTTTTTCCCGCTATTGTCTCTATACCATTGCTTGTCGCAAGAGTACCAAATTCAGTATTTGTCTTGGCAGTAGGTGTAATAATATTTTTAACACCGGCAATATGAGCTGCCGCTGCCGCCTCAGGCTGTATTACGCCATTGGGACCGATTTTCTCTTTCGCATAATTCTGAATAAATCCCTTATTTATTTCTGAATTAAATCTTTTTACAGTACCGTCGGGCAAAGTCATTTCTATATCATAATCTTCATTGCTGTATACACTTGCCGCTATATACAGTTTTTCACCGGCTCTTGCATAAGCTCTTACCTCTTGATTCTGACTAAGTCCAACCCAACTCTTGGTCGCAGCAGTCCAAATAAAGGAACGATTGCCTTTATCTATTGCACCTGTACTATCATCTATCGCACTCTTCACCATATCCGCGGAGCCTTCTGCAAGCGCGGACACGCTCATAGCGCCCACACAGAGCGCCGCCGCCAAAACTGCCGTAATATATTTTAAAGCCTTTATCTTGATATTTCTATTCATAAATATTGCCTCCCTTCAATGTCAAAACAAGATCTGTATTTTCCCGGCAAGAGCCTCGTCGGAATTGTCGGACCGAACAACACAGCTCCAGCCGCAAAACATAGGGATGTCTTATAATACATCGGGTTTTTTGAGCAAAAAAACAAGAACCGCCCTCTGCATAAGCCGTCAGACTTCCTCCGAAAGCAGAAGGTCTGCGGAACATCATGCCTAAAACGATCCCTAAAAATTTTGCATATAAGGTACGAGGGCGGTCTATACCCCCCCCTAAAAAATCATAGTAACAAACCGCATTTGCCATGTTTGCAAAGTCAAAAAAGCTTTTAATTTTGCAAACACAACAAGACAGGCTGAAATACCTGTCATTATCTGCAGTATAAATATTGTCAAAGCAGTATATCGGAACTGCTGAAAATCTGTATTTTTTATTGAGCATAACACTGACTCCCAAATATCGTTCTGATTTTTTTATATGAGCTGTAAAAAGAACATATTTTATATATTGACATTTTTCTTTATAATTAATATAATTATAACATGTTCACCTATGAACATGTCAATAGTTTGGAGTGATTTTTTTGAAAAATTTATTTACAATAGGTCAGGTGTGCAAATGCTGCAGTATTTCGCGTTCCACCATTCTGCGTTTGGAGGACAGAGGCCTTTTGTCCCCTGCGCACATAGATGAAAATACAGGGTATCGCTATTACGATATTTATAACGTGACAAAGGTCCTGCATATTCAAATGTTTTTGGAGATGGGACTTACATATGACGATGCGTATTTGTACTATATGTCAAACGGCAGATCGCCTGAAATTCTTGCCTCGCTCGAAAGCCGTATTGCGCTTCTTACAAGAGCGTATGAGGAAATGAAGCTGAGAATGGACGATAAACAGCACCTTCAGCTGGAAATTGTAACACTGCCCGAATATGTCTGTTACCAAAAGGAATTTAAGGGCACGACCTGGAGCGAAAAATACCGCGATATGTATGAGCTTTTCGGCGAGGTTATAGAAAAGGGCTACAGACCGCTTATATCAGAACGGCTTTTTACTATACATAAACACGATGACGGGCAGGAAAAGGAAGGCGAAAACACTTATATTTGCTGTGTGCCCCTTGAACCGTCCTGCGCTGATGATAATACTGTATTTTATCCAAGCTGTACAGCGATCTCTATGCTGTGCTATGGAAATGAAAAAACTACGATCAAGGCTCATGCCGAGCTTGATGAAAAGATACGCACTCTCGGTCTGAAGCCTACAGGCTGTAAACGCGGTATAGGTATTGTAAGCGGTTATACCGGCAAAGAATTTTCACAGGAAAATTATGTGTCATGCATTGCCGTCCCAATCGAAGATTTAAGCAAGGAAGAAATTGACAGATTAAATAGAAGCGTATCGATCAAAATCAGATTATAGATATAAAAATAGGATCTGTCATCTGTTTTGATCTGTCTTTCCTGTCCACGACCTCTGCACTTACAGAGACTTGCACATCACTTTTTCACACTGCTAAAGCATTTTACCTCGCCCATAGAGCATGTGGATGTTTTTGGTGTTGCATAAGAAAAAAGCCTGCAAACACTGATGTTTACAGGCTCAGCTTGTCGAAAAAGTCTAGAAAGATCTAGGCTTTTTCTTCATTTTATGGTATAATAAAGTGAGGTGATAAATATGCTTGA
>CANROO010000117.1 GCA_947632235.1 uncultured Clostridia bacterium | reverse complement strand
GTAACGTTGGTGCGGGGACTGTCCCGAAAATGACTGATTGCTGTCCTAAACTTTAATGCACTAAGTATTTACAGTGAAAAATAAGTATCCGCCGGGACTGTCCCCATTACGTTATCCATTCCGTTTTGCATTATGTTATCCTTTCGTTTTGGGGACAGTCCCTGTGCTTGTTTACCTTCTGCAAATATTAAGCCAAAGCATCACCGTTCAGTACTGCTTAGTGTTATTCTAGGGACAGTCCCCGCTGGTCGGTTATGCAGAGGCTCTCTCACGGGAAGCTGTCCCCGCTTGTCGGTTATATAGTGCAGTCCCCGCTTGTTGGCTTCGTATCGGCTGCTCCCGCGGTAACTCCGGTGCATATTTCCCCCTCTCTGCGAATATAATTATACAAAAGCAAAACGGGAGGCGGATATATGAAAAAAATAGGCTTAAGGCCTCTGAAGGCTCTGCTGAAAGGGCTTCTGACAGGCTACATAATAACTACGGTCATTTTTGTGCTCTTTGCGCTCTTGATGACCTACACGGACACAAGCGAGGCGCACATACACACGGCAATAAAGGCAGTTACGGCGGCAGTGTGCATAATAAGCGGATTTGTAACGGCGCGCTCCGCAGGAAAGGGCGGACTGCTGTGGGGCGTTGTGTCGGGCGCGGTGTATGTGGCAGTGATGTGCCTTTGTGCGTTCGTGTGCATACCCGACTATAGCCTGAGCCCTAAAATAGCCGTGAGCCTCGCGCTTGCGCTCGCAGGCGGAGGGATAGGTGGGGTTGTTGGCGTGAATGTGGGGAAGTGAGCTCTGCCCTTGCCGTAGGGAGTCCCCGCCCAGTCGGCAGCTTTCTGCTCCTTGAAAAGTTCTGCACAACCTTATGTAGGGGCGTGCATTGCACGCCCGTATGAACAATTGTGCAGAAGCTTGAATAGCGGGCGAGCAATGCTCGCCCCTACAACAGCTCCGAAAATGCTGACCTAAAGTGAACAGCAAGCAGTCTTGAACAGTGCTGTATAAGTTTTAATTTTTGCTAAAAATATATAAGCGGAGGGACTGTCCCCAATCCCTAAAAAAAAGCACTCCCGAAGGAGTGCTCTTTTTAAAATGGAGTTTTAATGAATTGCGGAAGCTTATTCCTTAATTTCATTGTTGATAGTAACATCAGTAAACTCTACATCAGCACATCTTGCTGCGTATACGCCTGCATAGATCTTGCCTGTCATAGGAACTGTGTATGTTGTAGTCTGACCGTCCCAAGTAACTGTAAACTCGTCACCCTTCTTAACGATAGATACATCTACAGTCTTGCCTGTAAGATCCTCTGTGATGATGTTATCGCCATACTTCAAAGCGCCGTCGATTCTTGCATAAGTTGAATCTGCGCCAAGAACTGCGCCTGTTGTTTCATCTGTAGTACCGATCTTTGTAAGTCTGAGCGGTGAAGCTGCAACATAGTTGTATACAGCACCTGAATCATAAGTATCAACTAATATAGAATCAGTGATTATAGCGCCGAATGCAACCTGATTGTTGTTCTGGTAAGAATTGATCTTAACCTTAGCCTTGATCTCTAAGTTACCCTCAGCATCAAATGGCTGATAGTAAAGAGCAAGTCCGTCTGAACCGGATGCGATCTTACCTGTTGTAACATTCTTTTCCACATCGCCGATCTTTATAGCAACACTACCGGGTGCGGTCTCGTTGATATTGTAGTACTGAACATCTTTTCCGGCGTCCTTACCGGGAATAGGAGTTTCAAGTGTGTCGCCTGTTTCGGGGTCAACTGTAACGCCAATCTTCTCCTGTCCGCCTACATCGCCGTATACTGTAGCATACCAAGGTGAAGTTGTCTTCCATAAAGCTGAAACAAGATTATCGCCCTGAGGATCGCCTGTTGCGGGTGCTGACCAGTCGGGATTTACAGCAGCAGTAAGGTCAGCCTCTGTAGGAGCGGCTGCGCCTGCCTTTGCATAAGCCTTTATAGGACTGTCAACAGTTGACATTAAGTAAGCGATGTACTTAGCGCCGTAGCCGTTGATATGAGTCTTGTCGATACCACCGCTTCTTGTAGCAGCGTGCATTGCAGCAGCGCCTGTAGGAGCAGTCATAGCGCCTGTTTCCTTGTCAAGAGAAGCAACTGTGCCGAAGCCGAGAGTTGTCTCATATAAAGTCTTTGTAAGTGCTGTGTTGTCTATAACGGCAACATTCTTCTCTGCGCCGAGGTCGATTATATCCTTAGCGTAGTCGCCGCCGTTTGTCTGGTGAAGCTCACTTGCAGAGAAGCCCGAGGTAGTGTTACCGGGGTATCTTACTATAGGAGTGCAAAGTATGGGAGTTGCGCCCTTATCTTCTGCAAGCTTGATGTAGTTGTCATATAATGACTTCTTGAATGAACCCTCTGTTGTAGAGTTGGTAGGCTTGTCAGCTGTGCTGGGGTATGTACCTCTGTCTACCTCGCCTATCTTTTCGTCATTGTGACCAAAAGCTATGATGAGGTAGTCGCCTGCCTTAAGCTCAGCCTTTAACTGCTCATACTCGGGCTCAACAAGGAAGCTCTTTGATGATCTGCCTGATAATGCAAGATTAACAACCTCTGCGTTGAAATAATCTGCTATAGCGTCGCCAAAGCCAACTCTCTTGTAGTAGTAGCCTACATCAGCAGTTTCTGCGTAGTGGCAGCCTGTTGAGTCGCCTACTACGAATATCTTAGCGGAGCCCACGGGCTCAGTGCCCGGGGTTCCCTCTGTTGTACCCTCAGTTGACTCCTCGGGAGGAGCAAGGATCGGGAAAATAAATGTTGAATCAAGTACCTTCTGAAGGATAAGAGCAACATCCTCGGAATCGATAGTCTTGTTACCGCTTACCTCAGCGTTCTTCTTATTGAATGTACCGCTTACATTGCCCTTTAATGTGTACTGAAGAGTCTTGGAAGCATCGATTACATCAATGTCGCCGTCCTCGTCAACATCGCCGAGCTCTGTAGGCTCATCGGGTTCAACCTCTTCGTCATAGTAGTAAGGTGTCCACTCTGAACCTGAATCGCTGAATACATAAGATGTAAGAACATCGTCCGATAATAATTCCTTAGCCTTAGCGGGAGTAACCTCTGTTGCGTAAGCGCTGTCGGTGATGAATGCATCGCCGTGGTTGGTGTTGCCAAACTCGCCGAATACAGCTGTTAAGTGGTCATCCTTGTTCATTTCCTGCCAAGCGTCCTTAGCCTTGATGTGGCCGTTAGCCTCACAGTTGATGAAGTAAGCCTGAGAATTTAATCCCCAAGTTCTGCCCCAGTTACCGATAACGGGATCATCGCCCTCATCGCCTGTGGTTGTTACCTTACAATTTCTGAATACGTAAGGTGCAGTCTTGGGAGCTACGATGTAGCCGACACCTGTTGTGCCGTCTGCATTGTGGCTGGGGTCATTCTTGTAAGACTTCCACTGAAGCTCACAATTGTCAAATATAGCTGCGAATTCACCGCAGATGTAGTCGGTGTTACCGCCGATCACACAATCCTTGAAGTAGCATGAATATCCGCCGTCTGATGAGCCGTTTCTGCCCAGAGTATCCTGAGATGAAAGAATGTTACACTTGTAGCACTCAATACCCTTAGCCTCTGTGTAGAATGCGTTTGAACGCTCCTTAGCGCCGTAAACGGTAACGTCTGTGTCGAGTGTTCTTAAGCCAACGCCAACAGACTCAGCGCCGTCCTCTACTTCCTTAGGAGTTACTTCGTAATTGAATGTATTTCTGAAGGTAGTGTTCTCTGCTCTGAAGTAGTCGCCTCTGATGATGACAACTGCGCCCCAAAGCTGACCGCTTGCCTCGTGCTTCTCGTACTTGTCGTAGAATAATCTCTCGTTGTAGTAGCCGTCTGCATCGCATGAGTAGTACTTGCCTGTTACGCCGTAGTACCATGTGATCTCGTGGCCGTTACCCTTTAATGTTACATAAGGTGCATCGATAACTACCTGCTCCTGGAGATCCTTGTTGAGCTCGATAGTAACTCTGCCTGCCTCGCCCTCGGGTCTGTCCATAGCCTTGATGCCTGCTACAGCGTCTGTAAGAGTTGCATAGTCACGAGGTATGGAAACAACGGGTTTGAATTCTGATGCAGCAGGATCAGAGATCTTTATATAACGAAGGAATGTTCTGTTATTTGTATTTCCTTCTTCACCGGGCCAATCAAGGATAGTGATTGTTACGGAAGTTTCTGTACCATTTGTTGTGTATGAATTCTCAACACAATTGTTGGCATTGCTGTCGCCGAATGCTGATACTGCGTTCTGACCATTTATATCCCATGATCCGCTGTACCAACCGCCGACTGTAACAGTCTTAACACCGTCAACGGGAACAACGATCTGGTCGCCGGTGTAAGCAAGTATAGCAGTTGCCTGATTATACTTCATGTTGCCTGATACATTGTTGAACTTAAGAGGAGTACTTGAAGAATTGATCTCCTCTGAAAGCTCATAGTAATCCTTTATTGTAGACTCAAGATAAACATCGTCTACATTGTCAAAGTCAGTTTCTACGTGAGCTCTGTCGTATGTAGTGTAACCGCTGCACTCTACAACTGCGTTAAACTCGCCGGGCTTGATAGCCTCAACCTCATAAGTACCGTCCTTGTTGATAACAGCGGGGAATTCAACACCGCTTACCATAGAAACGAACTTAAGGGACTTAACGCTTCTTATTGCTGTCGAGTCGCCTACAAATGAACCTCTTAATGTAGTGTCGGGGATCTCTGTCATATCGATAGTAACGGGACCCTCGTCAACTGCCTCAAAGTCTGTGCTGCCTGCGATAGAAGCCTTTGCGCCGCCATCGTTGGTTGTGAGTGTATAGGTGTGGCCCTTCATAAGAGTAATGGAAGTGTCGCCCTTCTTGATAGTGCCTGCAACCTTGCCGAGATCCTTATCTGTGAATGTGATCTCTACGTTGTCGTAGCTGTACTTGCCGTCCTCTGTCCAATCTGTAAGCTGAACATTTATAGGCTCGTTGGGAGCATACTTAAGACCAACGAATGCAAGGTTGTTGGTTGCGCCTGTTGTTGACATAACATAAGTGCAGCCTGCCTTAACATCGATAGCATATGACTCCTGACCGCCGATAGGTCTGTACTGACCGGGGAAGCTTGCGCCTGCGTTTCCGCCTGTAGCCTTAGTTCCGTCAGCATTGAACTCATGGATAGAGCAGATACCGTTAGCCTGAGTTGCATAGTAAACGATTATCATACCGCTCTTAACGGGTGTGAACAGCATTGCTGTACCATCGCCCTGCTTGGGGATAGTAGGAATGTTGTTAGCGTCTGCATTTCTTCCGCCTGCCTTATAGCCGTTTACATGATCTCTGCCGCCTCTTGAAATATCAACATTCTCGATAGCGCCTATCTTTGTATTTACAAATTTCTCTGTACCGTTGCCGATAAGCTCGATCTTAGCATTGCCGAGGTCTAACTTCTCGCCTGTGTTGAGGTCAAGCTCGCCTGTGAATACGCCGGGATCGATAGTCTTTGTGATTATTTCTTTGCCTGTATCGTCTACTCCGGAAACATCATAGGAGATGTCATCAAGGAACAGAGTGAAGCCTGTAGCCTTACCTTCAATGATGTCTGCATTTGCAACCTCTAACTTGTGGAGGAATGCTGCACCGCCTGCTTCGCAGGTAATGGCAAGAGTAGCTGCCTCGCCGTAGTAATCTACGGATACAGCCTCACCGTCTGTAGCGCCCTTTCCTGCAACCTTACCGATAACCTCGCCTGTTGCTGCATCCGTTACGGTATATGCAGTGCCGCCGCCATACTGGCAAAGAGACAATGTGATCTTTGCTTCGCCGGAAACGTTTACATATATAACATCGCCTGCGCCTATAGCTGCGCCGTGAGTTGTATCATGTGAATAGAAAGTAGTATCCTTGCTTGATACGCCAACGATAGTGCCGTCACCAAACTTAACACCATTTAATGGATAAGTGGGAACAGTATGATCATCGCTCGCCTTAAAATCGCCGCCCTCATTACCTGTTTCATTAGCATATGCTACGAAGTCAGCTGTATAGGCCTTGCCTGCTTCTGCCGCTGCAAGCTCGGGAGCTGCCGATGCGGGAGCAGTTGCTACAGCGTGAAGATAGCTCTGACCGCTGTCTGAACCCGAAACGGTGAACGCAAGAACAGTTGCATCGCCCTTGTATGAGAATGTAACCTCATCCTTGTCGGCTGCAGCCTTTAATACTACATCGTCATAAGCCTTGCCGGCTTCGTCCGTTACCTTGAATACAGCGCCTGCTGCAGAGAATGCACACATTGTAAATGTAACATCCGTAGAACCTGCAACCGATACATAAACTGTATCATCATTCTTAATGGTAACACCATGACCTGAACCATGATCTGTTATGCCTGCGCCCGAAAGACCGATAGTATTCTCAGCATAGAAAGTACCGTCTAAGCTTTCGCCTGCCTTGCCAAGGTTTGTGAAGTCTGCGGAATAGCTCTTGCCTGCCTCTGCCTTTGCAAGACCGGAATCATCACCTGATGAGCCGCCGGCGTCTGCTGTGAATGTCATACCATAATAGTTTATAGCGCCGTCTTCACCGACTACCTTATACTCGCCTGCTGCGGGAATAGCAGCAACCAAAGGCTCATAAACATAGGTAGCAGCATCTTCTATAGGACCTGATGTTGCAGTAGCGATAGCCTCACCTGCTGCGTTATAAACCTTGATAGATCTGCCTGAACTATTGGAGCCTGTAACAAAGTACACTGTTAATGTACCTGCTGAAGGAGCGTTAACTGTGAACACACCCTCGTTCTTTTCAAGGCTTCCTGTAGCGCCTGCCTGCAATCTCTTTGTGAATGCGGCTTCGTCTGAAAAAGTTTTCTTGTTGCCGTTAACTTTAGACTTGTTATCTGCACAAACCGAAAAAGTAAATACTGTTCCGTCGCCTAAAGTTGGAGCTGCTGCTAAGCCTGTTGAATCTTCAAGATCATCAGCTGACCAGCTTGCATCGCCTTCGAGAGAAGCTACAGCTATATCTGCGTCAAGAGCGACTGCAGAAGGTGTTGCAACTGCCTCATCGGCACCGTTTTCCACCGCATTGGCAACGACCATGTTAGTAAATATAGAAGATACTATCATGATGAAAGCCAGAACACGGCTAATAGTTCTCTTTGAACCATTCTTCATAGTTTAATTTCCTCCTTTTTAAAATATACTATTTTTAGCTGATAGAGGATGCCCTTTTATGCCGGCGCATAACCGGACATACTATCAGGCTACAATATAATAATATTATATCATATTACAAGTTTATTTCAACCGTTTTTCGCACATTTCAATTTTTTTATTCAATTTAAACAAATTTGTGAACAAAAAATTGTCTAAAAAGCTAGGTAGTTCATATTGTTTACATTTGGGGGAGGGAAATGGGGACATTCCATTATGTTATCCTTTCGTTTTGGGGACATTACGTTGTCCTTTCGTATTGGGGACAGTCCATTATGTTATCCTTTCGTATTGGGGACAGTCCCTGTGCTTATTTACCTCTCTGTTATACCATAGTTTACACATCACCGTTCAGTACTGCTTAATGTTACTCTAGGGACAGTCCCCGCTGGTCGGCTTTGTATCGGCTTGCCTCATGGCAGCTCCAGTGCGGGGACTGCTTTGTTGGCTTTGTAACGGCTGCCTCACGGTAACTACGATGCGGGGACTGCTTTGTTGGCTATGTATCAACTGCCTAACGGTGACGGTAGTGCGGGGACTGCTTTGTTGGCTTCGTAACGGCTGCCTCACGGCAGCTCCAGTGCGGGGACTGTCCCGAAATTATTGTTGTCGGCTCTTTGTTTGTGTGGTTTTCCGGCTGAAAATAGTCAATAAGGCTTGTATCCGCCGGGACTGTCCCCATTACGTTATTCATTCAGTTTACATTACGTTATCCTCTCGTTTTGGGGAGCAGTCCATTATGTTATCCATTCGTTTTGGGGACAGTCCCTGTGCTTGCTTACCTTTATATAAATACAAAACTTAAACATCACCGTTCAGTACTGCTTAATGTTACTCTAGGGACAGTCCCCGCTGGTCGGCTTCGTATCGGCTTGCCTCATGGCAGCTCTGGTGCGGGGACTGCTTTGTTGGCTATGTATCAACTGCCTCACGGTGACTCCGGTGCGGGGACTGTCCCGAAATTATTGTTGTCGGCTTTTGGTTTGTGTGGTTTTCCGGATGAAAACAGTCAATAAGCTTTG
>CANROO010000116.1 GCA_947632235.1 uncultured Clostridia bacterium | reverse complement strand
GCCCTCGGACTTCTTTACCTCCTGAAGTACGGCTTTGAGCCTTTCCTCAAACTCGCCCTGATATTTTGCGCCCGCAATGAGAGCGCCCATGTCAAGCGAGAATATTCGCCTGTCCTTTATGTTGTCGGGCACATCGCCCTTGACTATTCTAAGAGCAAGTCCTTCGGCAATGGCAGTCTTGCCCACGCCCGGTTCGCCGATGAGCACGGGGTTGTTCTTTGTCTTTCTGGAAAGTATCCTTATAACGTTTCTTATCTCGGAGTCCCTGCCTATTACGGGGTCGAGCTTTCCTCTTTCAGCCATTGACACAAGGTCCTGTCCGTACTTGTTGAGCACATCGTAAGTGGACTCGGGATTGTCGGTAGTTACTCTTGTGTTGCCTCTCACCGATTTGAGCGCGGTGAGAAATCTGTCTTCCGTAACGCCGAAGGTCTTGAAAATTTCCTTTGTTTTGGTATCGGGCGACTTTATAAGTCCGAGCATTATGTGCTCTACCGAAATATAGTCATCGCCCATGGCTTCGGCTGTTTTTTCTGCGCTCACAAGAGCCTTGTCAACATCCTGGGATATATATATCTTTCCCTGTTCTCTTGCGCTTCCGCCTATCTTGGGCAGAGCTTCCACGGCTTTTTTGGCCTCAAGACCTATGCTTCCTATGTCTATGCCCATTTTGATAAAGAGCTGGGAGCATACGCCTCCGTCCTGAGTTATGAGCGCCGAGAGTATGTGCGCCTGCTCTATCTGCTGATTGCTGTGCTCTACCGCGAGCGTCTGAGCAAGCTGCATTGCTTCAAGCGATTTCTGTGTCATTTTGTTCATATTCATATACAACTCCCCTTTCTCTGCGTTGCAGTGAAAAAAATTTAAACATTATTATATCTTAAAAGGACATCTGCTGTAAAAATTGACATATTCCTTCTCTATATTCTCTATACTCTCTCCCGAAAAATACATCTTCATTATCTTGTCAAAGCCCGTTATGTATGCCGATATAAGCTCTCCGATCTGATTTTCGTCATATTTTTCATCGGGCAGGTTAAGCACTCTCACATATTTGCCTGCAGATTTTTCGTAGTCGGTCTCAAAGTCCAGATATCTGGCTTCAAGAGCGTTCCATATATCTATAAATCTGTCGAGCTCCGTGAGCAGTATGGAATTCTGCGTTCTGAAAACAACTCTCAGCTCGCCCTGCGCCTTGTTTCCGTTTTTGTTGAGCACAACGGAATATTTTACGCTCGGATTATACTTGTATTTAAAAGAACTCTTTATCATGAGCGAGCTGTCGCCCGAGCCTGCCATTATCCTGAACACGTCCTTACCGTTTATTATATCCTCCACCGTGTCCAGAATATTCCTTATATGCTGTTCGGGAGTAATGTAAGCCACCTTCTCCGCCAGTATACGGTTTATCATATTCGAGCGGTTTGTACCAAGTCTGTACGCCATCTCGTCCACAGCCTCCACAACGGCGTCATTCAGAACTATGCTGTATACGCTTTTACTCATCTTTATCACCTCTTTAATGATATTGTAGCACTACTTTAATAATTTGTCAATAGTTTTATATAAAATATTTTACGAATTTTAAAATTTGATTTTTGTTTTATATTGCTTTATGTTTTTGTACCTTCGGGCGATAATATATATAATTTTGAGATAACGGAGCACTTTATAAAGGTCATATTCCCGTTCAAATCTGCCGAAAATGGTGCCAAAAACGAAAATGGCACCAAAGTTGGCACCAAAAAAGATGCCGATGGCACCAAACCTGACACAAAAAATGGTGCCAAAACAGAAAATGGCACTAAACCTGACACAAAAAATGGTGCCAAAAATGAAAATGGCACCAAAGTTGGCACCAAAAACAGTAAAAATGGCACCAAACTTGACGCAAAAAATGGTGCCAAAAACGAAAACGGCACCAAAGTTGGCACCAAAAACAGCAAAAATGGCACTAAACCTGACGCAAAAAATGGTGCCAAAAATGAAAATGGCACCAAAGTTGGCACCAAAAACAGTAAAAATGGCACCAAAGTTGGCACCAAAAACAGCAAAAGCGGCACCAAAAATGGCACTAAAAATGGCACCAAAAAAACAAAGAACGGCACCAATAAAAATAATAATAAGGACAAGGATGCAACCAATATACAGAGAATATTTGATAAGCTGACCTCAGATCCCGCAATAACTATACAAAGGCTGAGTGAAGAGCTGAAGCTTAGCAAGAGGACAATAAACAGATGTATAAAGAAGCTGAAGGATGAAAGCATCATTGTGCGCGAGGGTTCAAACAGAAAGGGATATTGGCTTATCACAAGCGATAAAAAAACAATTATGTAAATCAAAAAAGCCCGCTTTTCAGCGGGCTTTCAGACTGTCGAAAAAGTATAAATTGACATAAAAAATGAAAGACTGAATAGTTTGTACGACCAAAAAAAGCGTCGCAGACTAAAATCCGCAGGAGGAATTCACTTCCTCCGAGGACAGGAACTTTTCTGTAATTTTGGTGATTTATTCACCAAAATTCAGAAAACACGGCTGGTTCCTTCCTTAGTCTAACTGAAAGAAATGCCAAAAAGCATTTCTTTCAAGCGTGTCGATTTTATCGACACGCAGAAAGCCCGCTTTTCAACGGGCTTTTATCACTCCCTCACATCATCGCATATCACAACGGGGCGCGGCATTTCTGCCTCTTCGCCATTTTCGGTCTTATTCTCCTTGTTTATGCCGTAGTGACGGCAGAGTATCTCGGCCGCCTTCATTCTCTGGGTGGGGTTTGTGTCCTCATCGCCACGCATGACTCTTTTGAGATATTCTATTATTTCCTCTGACGGACTGTTCTCCTCCTCGTCCGTCACAATGGGGCGTATTTTTCCCTTGATATAGGCTTGAACATCCTCTTTTTCAAAAAAAGCCTTATATTTTTTTGCGTAGTCGTCCGAATAGCCTGCCTTCTTGAGCGCCTGTCTGCCGTCACCCGTTACAATAAAAATATCCGCCGCCTTTTTCTGTCTGTTATTCATTGCGTTCACCTCCCTGTGCTTTTTATAACATGATAAGAGCGCCAAAGGGTGACATTTTTTTGTTGAATTTTCTGTCCGAGCCTGCTGCAGGACAGAGTTTTTTCGCCCCAAATATTAAGAATTCTGTAAAAAATGGCTAATTTTTTATTAAATAAAAAACAAAAACTGTTGAAAATTTATGATTGACATTCAAAATTCAAAGTGCTATACTGTTCATAAGCAAAGATGCTATGGATAGACCCGGGTTATCCATAGCATCTTTGCATTTACGGAAAAATGCCATAGCGTTTATGGCACAGTGAGTACGGACTGCGGCAGAATAATGACATTTATATATAATGTCTGCCGTTTAAGCGATGCAAGGAGGCTTCGGAGTTGAAGCTCGATGTGTCGCTATTTTTGTTTTATAGGGAGGAATTAATATGACACAGGAAATTTTAAGTGCCGTCAGCGGTGAGGTGTTCGGCGTATGGTTCCTTATAGGCGCAGCGCTGGTATTCTGGATGCAGGCAGGCTTTGCAATGGTTGAAACAGGCTTCACAAGGGCAAAGAATGCAGGCAATATCCTTATGAAGAACCTCATGGACTTCTGTATCGGTACCGTAATGTTTATTGTAATAGGCTTCAGCCTCCTGCTCGGCGAGGATATGCTGGGCATCATAGGCAAGCCGGGCTTTGACATCTTCACAAACTTTGCGGAGTTTGACTGGTCAAACTTCGTGTTTAACTTAGTTTTCTGCGCCACAACGGCTACAATAGTTTCGGGCGCTATGGCAGAGAGAACTAAATTCATATCCTACTGTATTTATTCGGGCGTTATTTCAGCCCTTATATACCCTATAGAAGCGCACTGGGTATGGGGCGGCGGCTGGCTTGCACAGCTTGGTTTCCATGACTTTGCAGGCTCTAACTGTATACACATGGTAGGCGGTATATCTGCTCTTATAGGCGCAGCTATACTTGGTCCCCGTATCGGAAAATTTGTAAAGGATAAGTCGGGAAAGATAACTAAGGTAAATGCCTTCCCCGGTCACAACCTTCCTTTGGGCTGTCTGGGCGTGTTTATATTATGGCTCGGCTGGTACGGCTTCAACGGCGCAGCGGCAGTAAGTGTTGACGAGTTGGGTTCTATATTCGTTACGACAACTATCGCTCCGGCAGTTGCGACTGTTGTATGTATGGTGCTCACATGGGTAAAATACGGCAAGCCCGATGTTTCAATGTGTCTTAACGCATCGCTTGCAGGTCTTGTTGCCATAACGGCTCCCTGTGATGTCTGTGATGCCTTCGGCGCAATAGTTATTGGCGCTGTTGCGGGCGTGCTCGTAGTATTCGGCGTATGGTTCCTTGACTACAAGCTCCATATAGACGATCCCGTTGGCGCAGTTGCAGTACACTGCTTAAACGGTATATGGGGTACTATTGCCGTAGGTCTTTTTGCAACAGAGACAGCTCCTGCCTTTGCAAGAGGTATCGGCGACGGCACAAGCTTCGGCGCTAACCAGATCGCAGCCGAAGGCCTTTTCTACGGCGGCGGCTTCCATCAGCTCGGACTTCAGCTTCTGGGTTGTGGCGCCACAATAGTATGGACAGCAGTCACAATTACAATAGCGTTCTTGGTTATAAAGGCAATAATCGGTCTTAGAGTAACCGAGGACGAAGAAATAATGGGTCTTGACTCAACAGAGCATGGTCTTTCATCCGCTTATGCAGGCTTCGCTCTCATGGATATTTCAAACACAATGATGATGGATGTAAACGAAAACACATCTCTCGGCGAGACGGACTACGACAAGGCATCGGAGGTACAGAGAAATGCCGCTGTTCCTGTTGAATCCGCTCCTATCCATACCGACACGGGTATGCACAAGATAGTCATCATTGCTAAGCTTGACAAGTACGATGCCCTCAGAAAGGCAATGAACGATGTCGGCGTAACGGGTATGACAGTCACTCAGGTAATGGGCTGCGGTGTTCAGAAGGGCACAGGCAGAAAATACCGTGGTGTCGAAATGGATGCTACTCTCCTGCCCAAGGTAAAGGTTGAGCTGGTAGTGAGCAAGATACCCGTAGACAAGATCATAGAGGCAGCAAAGAGAACGCTCTACACCGGCAACATCGGCGACGGCAAGATATTTGTTTACACCGTTGACAGAGTTGTTAAGGTCCGTACCGGCGAGGAGAACTTCGATGCTTTGCAGGATGTTGAATAATAACTCTTGCTGTAATTCATTTATGTTATAATACAAAAAAGGGCTTTCCTATGAAAATACTGTGGGAAAGTCCTTTTTGAATAATCAAAAAATATATTTGTGAAATTTTAAAACATAAATCTTGCATAATGACTTGACATATATAATATAAAACAGGTATAATAAATTTAATATGTTTTTATTTATTTTAATTTAAAAAACCGTGATTTAATATAAGGGAGTGATTGTATGGCCTTATCCTCAAAAACCCCTGCCGATGAACTTAGGGCAGAGGAGAAAAGGTTAAATTCTGAATACGAAAAGCTTAAATCCTGCAATTTAAGTCTTGATATGTCGAGAGGAAAGCCTGCCGCGGCTCAGCTGGATCTTTCAAACGGCATACTCAATATGGACTTTCCCAGCTATATAAACTGCGAGGGCAACGATGTGCGTAACTACGGCATACTCACAGGCATAAAGGAATGCCGTCAGCTCTTCGCGGACCTGCTGGGCATAAAGGCGGACAATATAATAATAGGCGGTAATTCGTCCCTCAACCTCATATATGACGCCATAGCGCGCTACTATATGTTCGGCAAGCTCGGCTCTACGCCGTGGTCTAAGCTTGACAAGGTGAAGGTGCTCTGCCCCGTTCCGGGTTATGACAGGCATTTTTCCATATGCGAGGAATTCGGCTTTGAGATGATAAACATACCCATGAACAGCGAGGGTCCCGACATGGATATGGTGGAAGAGCTTGTGAAGGATGACGAGAGCATAAAAGCCATAATATGTGTTCCGCTTTATTCCAACCCAAGCGGTGTGTGCTACAGCGATGAGGTCGTGGAGAGGCTTGTGAGCATGAAGGCGGCCGCAGAGGACTTTACTATAATATGGGACAACGCCTACGGCGTACACCATGTATATAAGGAAAGAAGGCTTGCGGATATTTTTGCCCTTGCCGAAAAATACGGCACGGAGGACAGAGTGCTCTATTTCTTCTCCACTTCAAAGATAACCTTCCCGGGCTCGGGTGTTGCGCTCATAGCCTCGGGCGACAAGGCTATAGCGGAGATAAAAAAGCGCTTCGGCATAATGACCATAGGCTACAACAAAATAAATCAGCTGGCTACATACAGCTTCTTCAAGTCCCCCGAGGGCATGCACGAGCACATGCGTAAGCTCGGCAAAATGCTTAAAGAAAAATTTGATGTGGTACTCACAAAGCTTGACGAGGAGTTCGGCGACAGCGATCTCTTGAGCTGGGAGAAGCCGGACGGCGGTTATTTCATATCGGTAGATACTCTCCCGGGCTGTGCAAAGGAGACCGTAAGGCTTGCAAAGGAATGCGGACTTATACTCACGGCTGCGGGCTGTGCCTATCCCTACGGCGCCGATCCCAACGACAGCAACATAAGGATAGCGCCGTCCTATCCCACGGTCGGGGATCTTAAAAAGGCTATGGAAATATTCTGCGTGTGCGTAAAGCTTGCCGCAGTCAGAATGCTTTTAAATACTAAATAAAAAGGAGAAACAAAATGACAAGGCTCAATGAAAACTATTTAAATCTCAAGGAAAGCTATCTTTTCTCTGAAATTGCAAAAAGGGTGAATAAATTTGCAGAGGAGCACCCCGACAAGAACATCATAAGGCTGGGCATAGGCGATGTTACACTGCCTCTCAGCAAGTCCGTAATATCCGAGCTTCACAAGGCTGTGGATGAAATGGCGGCCGCGGAGACCTTCAGGGGCTACGGTCCCGAGCAGGGCTACGATTTTCTCAGGAATGCCATAAAGGACTACTACCACAGAAACGGCGTTGAGCTGGAGGCTGACGAGATATTCGTATCGGACGGCGCAAAGAGCGACACGGGCAATATAACCGACCTTTTTGCCGTTGACAATACGGTGCTCGTGCCCGATCCCGTTTATCCCGTGTATGTGGACACAAACACAATGAACGGCAGAAACATAATATATATGAACTCTACGCCCGAAAACAACTTCCTTGCCATGCCCGATGAAAGCGTGCATGCCGACATAATATATCTCTGCTCGCCCAACAACCCCACAGGCGCGGCTTACAACAAGGAACAGCTCAAAATATGGGTGGACTATGCCAAGAAAAATAACTCCATAATTTTATTCGACTCTGCTTATGAGTGCTTCATAACGGATGAGAGCCTGCCGAGGAGCATATTTGCCGTTGAGGGCGCGAAGGACTGCTGTATTGAGTTCTGCTCGCTTTCAAAGACAGCGGGCTTCACGGGCACGCGCTGCGGTTACACCGTAGTGCCCAAGACGCTCAAATTCAAGACCTCGGACGGCGGAGAGCTTTATCTCAACAAGATGTGGCTCAGAAGACAGACTACCAAGTTCAACGGCGTGCCCTACATCATCCAAAGGGGCGCAGCGGCAGTGTTCACCGTAGAGGGCATGAACGAGGCAAAGGCAATGATAGCCACTTACAGAGAAAATGCCAAAATAATAGCCGACACCATGGACGAGCTGGGCGTAAAATACTTCGGCGGAGTAAACTCACCTTATATATGGTTTGAATGTCCCTTCGGAATGTACAGCTGGGATTTCTTTGACAAGATGCTGAATGAGATACAGGTGGTAGGTACTCCGGGCGCAGGCTTCGGAAAGAACGGGGATAATTATTTCAGACTTACGGCGTTTAATAATAAGGAAAATACCATTAACGCAATGAAGAGGTTCAAAACATTGTTTTAATAAATAATTTTTTATTAGAATATTTTATTATATTTACCATTATTAAATATTATGTATTTATGTAGGGGCGTGCAATGCACGCCCGCTCAGATTGTCGAAAAAGTATTTTATACAAACAAGACCCTTCCGTCAATCCTTTCGGATTGACACCTTACCATTGCACCGCAAAGTTTTATGTGTACATAGCCCCCTCAGTCGCCCTTCGGGCGCCAGCTCCCCCAAAGGGGGCGCCGAGGGACAACGGTCAGCCCCAAATTCTTGCTTCCCCTTTCAGGGGAGGGGGACCATTTCAAACAAAGCTTGCTTTGTGCCGAAATGGTGGTAGGGTGTAAGACTTGCT
>CANROO010000115.1 GCA_947632235.1 uncultured Clostridia bacterium | reverse complement strand
GCGAGCCGCTTGTCTGAGCCAAAGGCTCAGGTAGCGACAGGCTCGCACAGTAACGATTCTTTTGTGCTGTATTAATTCCACATACATAACGGGCACAAAAGCCGTTAGGGGTGTGGGGCGACTCGGAACGCCCCACATTTTTTGCTTCTTTTTTAGAAAAAAAGAAGATAAAAAACATATATTTTGTATGAAAAATTGATTTTTTTATAGATTGAAAATGTTTCTTTAGAAATAGTGAAGTTTTTTCTAAAAAAACAAAAAACAACTTAAACGACAAAGATAACGGCGCAGATGACTGTTCATATTTTGCAAATTTGTGGTATAATTAAATAACAAATTATAATGTAAATAATAAATAGTGAATAAAATATTATCATTTTTTAAGGAGGAATAAAAATGGCAATAATCGATGACTATCCCAATTCATACCCTGTGGCATTAAAAGCCAATCTGAAAGATAACAACATGAAGCTTTTTGAAAGCATTATGCCCATGAAGTTTACCCCCGATATGCTCAGCAATATCCGCAAGTATTTGGGCAATATATACATAAACGGAAAAAGTCTTGCCGACACTATGAGCGAGGATGCGGTGTTTGACGATTATATGAATGCCGTAAGGGCTGCGCTTGCTCCCGAAAGCAAAGATTATGTCACCATAATGAACAGGAACTCTATATTTCCCGATCCCAGACCCGTTATATTGGAGAATTCCAATGATCCCGAAATACAGGCAAGGATATACGCAAAAAATGCGCGCTCTCTTAAATATACCGAAAATTACAGAGAAGAAGCCTACAACATGGTAAAGAATACCGAGGCTTTCTTGGATGCAAGAAAGGAAGCCGATGCTCACCTGTTCTTTGACTTTCTTTTCTACAACGAGGACGGCAGCCTTAAAAGTCCGGATGCCGACCCCAAAAATCTTAAAAGGGTAGGTATGGGCTTAAGAATGCTTGACCCAAACAAAGGATTTGTGGCAAACATATCTCCCGGCTTTGTTCTCACAAGACAGCCCGAAAATGCCGTATATGCTTATATGTTCACAAAGGACTATCCCGAGGGCTCGGGCAGAAAAATGACATATGAAAGGCTTATGACGGAGGAGGACACACAGCAGTTCAGAGATTTCAAAAAGAAGATAGGTAAGGAATTCTGCGATATATTCTTTAAGCCAAGAGAGGATGCCGCAAATTTTGAAGACTATGCCGAGCATTTCAATACAAAGACATTCCCTGCAATACAGGAAATAACCAAAGCGCTTATGAACACTACGGCAAATTATCATGACCTCAGCGATAAGGACAATCTGGATAAGGCGGTAATAGAATCTCAAAAAAATCACTTTATGCAGGATATGTCTCAGCAGATACCGCATACGGGTCTCGGAGAAATGTTCACTTCCTCGGCAGTGGGTATAACAAGACTTCAGCATACGCTGCTTGAGCAAAGGCTTTTGTTTATATCCTCCAATGTATATCGTGAAAATCAGGATCTCACGCCGACTAACAGCGGTTTGCTCCATTCATATTCCCCGGACGCACATTTCAGCGTTTATGCTCAGGCCTTGGCGGATAACTCGGATGTGCGCAGTTTTTCCGGTACACCATATGGCGGCATGGGTGCAGAGTATGCCTATACTCTTAATAACGAAGCAGGCATGGGAAGTAATTTTACGCCTTATAGTTATAGGACTAATAACGATGAAACTGTAGATATATTTAATGAAATGAACAAATTCAGGCGGGGCGAGCCCAATGTATTTACCGAAGAGAGGGAAAAGGAAGTACATAAGGTAAGCATGAAAAGGATCGCCCGTGATGTTGAAAATATCGCTTCAATAAACCCCGATGACTATGCCGAAAGAGCCATAGAGGCAGGCAACGGATACTTTTTGAATGGGCGTATTGACTTAAGCATGGACGACCTTCAGAAGCTTGAACGAGGCGAAACTATTTTTGCGGGAACAAATGCAAATGATGCCGATGCAAAATGTAATGACTATGAAGGTCTGCAAAAAAGCCTTCTTACCAAGCTTGTCGGTTGTCCGTTCACTGCGGACAGATCTCAGCTGATGGCTGCCGTAAATACTATATATATAAATGACAAGACCATGGCGGAATATTTCGGACTCAATGAGGATAACATCGTTGACGAGATAAGGAATAAGGAAAAGGAGCTTGCAACACTCATTCGTCAGAGCGTTGAGGAGGGAAGGAAGGAATTTGTATATATCAAAACCGGTAAGGATACCTTCAACACATTAAGCCTGTTTAACGACAACAAAGAGGCTATAGCATATATGCGCCTTCTCAACGGCGTTGACAAGGAATATTCACTTGAAGCCACTTTAGTGGATGTTGATCTTGCGCAATGCGTGAAGGATGCCGAAGGCGTTCTGCCCATGCCTCCCGGAATGGCGGAGCAAAGCTATGAAAACGCAGCCAGAGCTTTTGCCAAGGGTGAGAATAACTATGGCGATGTGCTCAAAAATCTGCTTGGAAGGGATGCGCTCTCCGCCAAGGATCTGGAAACGGCAGGTAAAGACATATACATAGGCGACAAACCGCTTTCGGAGATCTATAATATCGATCCCAACAAGAGTGTGGATGTGCAGAAGCAGGAAATGGGCAAACTGCTCCATGACACATTTATGGCAGGTATCAACGGCAGCGAAGAGCCAAAGCCCATAACCTACAGGAATAAAAACGGCATGATGGAGGGCATAAAGCTTGAAGTCCCGGAGGTTCCCGAAAAGCCCATTCCCGTCAAGCCTCTTAGCGGCTTTAAGGCTTTCTTCAGCTCACCCAGGACTATTGAGCAAAACCGCATTGATGTTGCAAATTATGTAAAGGCATCTCATGATTATATAAACGCAGTTGACAAGCATGACCGTTTTGCAAAATACAATGAGGCTGCCGAAAAGGCAAGGCTTGAAGTTCTTAAGACGGAGAAGGACGGTCCCGCAAAGAGAACGGTCAGCATACAGCAGATGCTCAAAAAACACGGCACATCGGCCGCTCCCGCTCTCACACAGCCTGTGGCAGAGCGTCAGACCGAACGAAGCGCGCCTTCAATGAACAATAATTAATAAACGATATGAAAGGAGATAATACCAATGGCTGTTGATGCTCAGACATATCCCAATTCATTCAATTCTGCAATAGTTGTGAATGATGTGGAGGACGATATTGAATTTATAAAAAGCGTTACGGGCAGAAGCGATCTGAATGCCAACAACATTCAGTCTGCCCTTGACACCATATATTTAGACGGAAGGAACCTTACCGACAGAGTAAGAGCGCAGTACGGCGACAGCGCTACACTTGAAAACTTTACGGAGATAATAAGGAACGCTCTCAGTACGGATAACGAAATGACCGTTACCGTAATGCACAGAAATTCCATATTTGCAAGCCCCAGAGCCGTCATACTCGGCGCAGCGGACTCACCCGAAGCGTAGGCTGCCGTCGATGCAAAGAATGCGCGGTCACTTGACTATGTTGAAACCTACAAGCAGGATATACATAACGCAGCCGTGCAGGCAAAAAATAAGATAGAACGCACAATAGCAGACGACAGTCATACCTTCTTCGATCAGTTTTTCTACAAAGAGGACGGCACTCTTAAAGACCCGGCTAAGAATCCCGCAACGATGACAATGAGTAATTTATGGGCAAATGCAATAGGTTCCGTTGACCAGATGGTAGACAACTTTATTTTTGCCAGACACGCTCCCGATTTCATATATGCCTATATGCTTACAAAGGATTATCCCGAAAATTCCGGCAATAAGCTGAATTTCAAGGATATTGTAAACGATAACAGTCAGCAGATGAAGGATTTCAAGAAAAAATGTGCAGCAGAATTTATTGACATTTTCAGCAAAGACAATGATCCCACGCAAAATTTAAACAAGTTCAATACAAGGACATACCCGACCATGATGGCAATGGCTGAAGCTATAATGAGCCAGAAAATAGTCTATAACGACCTGAGTGAAAAGTCTTCCATAGAGGATGCTTTTATTGCGAATATGCAGAATAATATGATAAGCAATAATTTTCAGCAGTTATCTAACAATACGACGTTTGACTGCGCTATGTCATCGACGGCAAACTTCAGGGTATTCATAACTTTTTTGCTTGAAGGCAGGATAAATTATCTTGCTTCGGACAACTATATAAATAACACGGATCCGGGGTATACACGCCACAATATCATGAATTCACAGGCAGCCGCCGACACTATGGACTTGAGCTGTCTTGGCGGACTTACTCCGCCTATACCTCAGGTGTACTGTGATATGGTTGTCGCTCAGAACTATTTTGGAAACAATCATACGAATTATACGCCGGAGGACTTTACCAATTTTGCAAATCATACGGACAATGCCTGCACACGCGCATGGACAGAGCCTCAGCAAAGGGAGAATCACGCAGCGGTAGAAAGAGCGATGCATATAGCTGCGCAGAATCATTCCGAAAATTTCTTTATGTCAAGCATAGGCTCGGGCGAATATGATGATTTCAGTAAAAGCTGTAATTTGGATTTTTCTGACCTCTGGTTTTACAAAGAGGGCATACCCGTACCCAGGGCAGATGCAAATGCCGCCTTCAACAAGCTGAATAAATCATTGATGTACAGCCTTACGGGCTATCCTCTGAATCCGCCCGACCATGATAAAGAAATGCTTGTGGCTGCGACAAAGAAGGTGTATATAAACGGCAAGACAATGTTGGATTATTTTCATCTGGACGAAAATAATATTGAATCCAAAATAGCCGACTGCGAAAAAGATCTTGCGAATATGCTTTACAATAATGCCCTTAATAACGGCACCGATGTTATATATGTCAAAAACAGCAAGGATAACTATGTGCCTGTCGGCGTTCAAACTTATGTGAAAATAGATACGCCCGTGCGTGAAAGCTATGCAAGCGATGATGATTTCAACGCCGCGCGCACTGCCTCCGATGCAGCCCGCAACGAGCTTCGCTCTAACCGTGAGCAGATAGTGGACAATATAAAGAAGTATAATGAAAAGTCTAAGGCTAATGCCAATGTTTTAAGCTGTAATCTCGATGCCGCACAGCACGCTGCGAGTATTCGTACACTCAAAAATAACAATATGAAGGTGCCTGCGCCCGAAAAACATATGGATGTCAGACTTGCGGCAAATGTTTTTAAATTTGAGTCCGCAAAGAGCGTCATATCCAATGTTCTGGGCAAAGAAATAAATACCCTGGATGAGCTTAAAGAGGCGGTAAGCAATATTTACATAGGCAACAAGCCTCTTTCGGAGCAATGCTCCTTTGTTGACAATGTGTCCTTGGATGACAACAAGAGAATGGCAGGCATGATAGTAGCCCAGACCTTCAACAATATATTTAACCCTACCCATGAGGCAGAGGCGCCCTCGGTATCCTTCAGGGATAAAAACGGCGACCTCACGGCTTTCAAGCTGGATATGGAAGAGCCAGTAGAGCCCAAGCCCGTCAGACCTATATCCAGGTTCAGAGCTATATTCACTTCCAGAAGAAGGCTTGAGGAAAACAGGGCAGCTGTTGCGGAATATCCCGGCAAAAAAGCACAGTATGACAGAGACATTGCGCTTTATGAAAGGTGCAAGGGATATAATGAAACTGTTGAAGCCTATGAAGAGGCAATAAAAAAGGATGAAAAATTCGGCTCTCCCTTTGTGTCGAGAAACATAGTGCAGGTACAGCGCACACAAAGAGGCATAAGCGCCTCCATGCAGACGCCGGCGCTCACACAGCCGGCAGCACAGCGCGACGCTGCGCAGAATACCCACACAATGGGTTAAAATGGTATTTTATTACAACAAAATGTGTATAAATCTAATTCAAAAAGTTGAAAAAGTCTGGTAGAAACTAGACTTTTTCTTATATGATGACTTTTGTTGTATTAATTTGAGATATTAGTTGCTTGATTACCTTATATTAACATTATATTGTATTACTTGATATTTTTGTCAAATAATGGTATAATCAAAATTAACATATTTATATGTTAACATTGTCATAGACTTATGGGTTATAGATGAGTGCGTTTTTGAAAATACATAAGGAGGAATAAAAATGGAAAAAAACCTAAATTTATTTAAAACACAAATTCAAGATGATATTAACATTATAAAAAAAGAATGGGATTATGTTGACGAAAATCTAATTAAAGATGAATATGCGTTTAACTATTGGATATTGAGTAGAATTTATAGTTTAGATGAAGAAATAATTCCGGAATATATTACTGAGTATAATGATAAAGGTGTAGACTGTTATGTTCATTATGAAGAAAATAAAGAATTATTTTTAATACAAAATAAGTACTATAATGTTGATACATCTGTAACAAGAAAAGAAGTATCTGATTTTTTAGGAACTCCCTTAGCAACTTTGAAATCAAATAAATATAAAAAAAGCAATGATTTGCAAGATATATTTAACAAAATTAAAGATGATAAAGAATATAAAATATATTTACATTTTTATGCTACAACAAATAAAAAAAGTGAAGATATTGATGATTTAATAAAGAATTTTAATAATTTAGATCATGGTTTAGCTTGTTTGGTAGATTCAAAATATTTTGGTCTCTCTGATTTGTTTGAATTATACTATGGCAAAAACTATAAAGAAAACATAAATTTTAAATTTGATTTAGGTACAGTCAATAAGGGAACTTTTATGTCATTAAGAGAGGAATATGGTATTGAAGGCTTGTATGAAGCTTATTATATAATAACACCTGTCTGCGAAATCTATAAAATGCTTTTAGCTGCGGAAAAAAAAGAGTATTCTATTTTTGAAAATAATATCCGTGAATTTTTAGGCAAAAATTCTATTAATACTGGTATTATAGAAACACTTCGCTCAACAACTGAAAGAAAAAATTTTATGTATTATAATAATGGTATCACTGTAATATGTAAAGCTGTTAAACCCTGCCCACAAATGACTAGTGGAGAGCGCAAAATTCAGCTATATAATCCACAAATTGTAAATGGTTGTCAAACAGTTAGTTCTATAAAAAATGTTTTAGATAATGTTGGTAGTAATTTTGAAAAAGAATATAAAAATGTCTATGTTGTATTAAAAACATTGGTTATTAAAGACTATGAAAACGAAGAAGATAAAAGATTTTATGAAAATGTTGTTAGATTTACAAATAAACAAAACGCAATATCGGAAAAAGTTTTTGCAACAAATAAAAATAATGATATATTTATCAGAATGCAAGACGAGTTTTTCAAACGAGGTTTTGTTTTGTTGGTAAAACCCAGCGATAATTATAAATATAAAGAAAAATTAACAAGAGTAGAAAAAGCAGATCTTGTACAAAAAGCCAATGTTTTTATAGATAATATTGATTACGGAATTAATACTTATTCAGATATTTGTATTTCATTAGAAAAAATGTTACAAGTGTTCCTTGCTCTTATTAAAACAGGTTATGTTGCTTTTACAAAAAAGAATTTGGTTCTTGATGCTAATAAAGAATATTATACTAAGTATTGTTCCAATATACATCAGTATTTAACATATGACACCATGATAAAATTATATTATTTCTATAAAAAAGCTGAACATGAGCAAAAAAAATTAAGTGAGGACAAAAGAACACCTATACCTTATTATATGATTGGTTTTTTAGGTGATCTTATTGGTGATAAGACTCCGGAAAACTTAAAGGAATCACTTGATATTCTGTTTGGCGATAAAACAATATGTACTGAAGCATATAAATATTTATCGACAATCTGTAAATTTTATAGGAATACTTACGAAATGCAACACAAGGCAGACGGAACAAGTGATTATAATGTTATGATCAAACGACCAATTGATGAAGTTTGTTTAAAATTTGCAATAAATAATGCTGATGCTGTTGAGGGTTGGGAAAATGTAAAAAGATGGCGTAAACTATAGATAGATGTGATATGCCAAAATGTACATATTAAAGGTAGGATTTTATATTTTATCATTAATCGGATAAATGCTGGCTTTACTAGTTAGCATATACTGTCAAAAAATTTAAAATATAAATAATGTTATAAACGAGAGGGCGTACAAAACACGCTTCTATAAATTACTATGTTAACTAATCATTTGTAGGAGCGGGCATTAACGACAAAAAAATTCATATAACAAGGTGTTTTATCAATATACAGAAGCCCCTAGTTTTGCTAGGGGCTACAGTCTGTCGAAAAAGTCTAGAAAGATCTAGGCTTTTTCTTCATTTTATGGTATAATAAGGTGAGGTGATAAATATGCTTGA
>CANROO010000114.1 GCA_947632235.1 uncultured Clostridia bacterium | reverse complement strand
GCTTCGCCCTACACATTCTTCTTAAAGAGCGATGCGACCTTCAAGCTCTCACAGCATCACGACTGGAAGGGCGGAAATTCCTGCGCAGTTGATTATAAGTAATTTAATATATAATTTGTGAAATGATAATTTCTGAATAGTTTAATATGACTATCTAAGTTATAATTCATATAATTGCCAAAAGCGGCTCGCTCTCTGATAACGGAGGGCGAGTTGCTTTTTATGCAAAAAAATAAGCGCCTCATATTAACACAATGGAGGGCTTATTTTTTTGGATATTCGTTTTTGATATTGCTTGCTCCCGTAATGTAGTCGAGAGAAACATTATAATATCGGGCAAGTATCA
This sequence comes from uncultured Clostridia bacterium, assembly GCA_947632235.1. Classification (GTDB taxonomy): domain Bacteria; phylum Bacillota; class Clostridia; order Lachnospirales; family CAG-274; genus Gallispira. The sequence continues at coordinate 8,096 of CANROO010000114.1, read as the reverse complement.
AAAGACTGTCTATCGGTATTCTTGTCTTTCCGCTTTCATAGTCCGCATATGTTCTCTGACCTATGTGCAGTATGTCCGCAATATTCTGCTGAGTAAGAAAATTATACTCTCTTATTTCCCTTATCCTCTCGTTGTATTTCATACAATTCACCTCATTTTTAATTATAAGACAAATTATATTTTATATTGACAAATAGAGTTATATACTCTATAATGAAAACAGATAGAGTATATAACTCTAAACAATACATTTTATTAATATTATTAATGAAGGGAGCAATAAGAATGTTTTACAAAAAATTTAGTTTTATTATTATGCTGATATTTGTAACTTCATTTATGAATATCAGTACCTTTGCAGAAGATGTAAAAATCAATATTAACGGAAAAGAAATTTATACATCACAAAGTCCTGTTATAGAAAACGGACGAACGCTTGTTCCGTTGAGGGTAATTGGTGAAAATCTTGATTGTTCGGTAGATTGGGACAGCAATACCAAAACGGTCACTTTAAATAATGGTTCAAGTATAATTTCCTTGAGTATAGGTAATGAACAAATCAATGTAAACGGTAAGACAAGCTTTATAGATTCCTCGCCTAAAATAATAAACGGCACAACTATGGTTCCTATAAGGGCAATTTCGGAATTATTCGGGGCTAAAGTTGATTGGGACAATGCGACAAAGACTGTACTTATATCAACTGCTGAAAATTCTGTAAATGACAATACGGATGAAAAAATTTTAAATAATGATTCTGAGATAACTACAGAAAAAAATTCTGAAACAACAACCGAAATAACAACAGAGAAAAAGGTTGAAACAACAACAGAGCTTGCAGTAAGCAAAATTACTCTCAGCAATGCTAATGTTAAAATTCAAAAGGGTGACAGCTTAAAACTTACTGCTAAAATCAAACCCTCAAATGCTAAGACAAAAATTGTCTGGGAAAGCTCAGCACCTGACGTAGTAAGCGTTACACAAGAAGGAAAGATCACCGCCTTGGTTGATAATGCATATGCTGTAATTACTGCAACTGCATCAAACGGCGGAGTACATGATCAATGTGAAGTTAACGTTGAAAAAGCAGGTACAAAAATAATATTACAGAATCATATACCTGAAGATTATGGTGATTTCAGATATGACGGTACATTAAGTTCAAAGGTATCAATTAAATCTGTAAAATGGGACATTGAACCAAATAAATATCGTGAAACATCTTCAGCAACAGTTTATTTCAGCGGAACAAAAGAATATGATTACAGAGGACCTCAGCAAAGTTCCGCCTGTTCAGTCGGTTGGAAATTGTACGACAAAAACAATAATGTTGTAGACAGCGGAACAATGCATTCACCTGCTGTAAGTATGGGAGAAAGTTTTACAAAAGAAATTCATATATATGATTTAGAGCCGACAACATATTATTTGAAGTTATCAAATACAAACTAAAAGAAGGGATGATTTTTTATGTTAAAAAAATTAGTATTGCTTTTATCTGCAATGTTGTTAAGCCTTATTTTAACCGTAAACTGCTTTGCATACACCAATATGTATACTCCAACAAGCGGTATACCTGATTTTACCGAAGTAACAGGTGCTAGACTTGCAAGCAAATCATATGTTGGAAAGAGCACATTATATATATACAATAAAAACGGAATGTCACAGGAAAGCTTTGACAGATTTGTGGATATACTTTATGCAAACGGATATATTTATTTCTATAATACATCAGGACCGGATATGGTCGCACATGGTTTTTTAAACACATATAAAAATATGTATATTGAAATAATGATAAAACCATATGCTTCTGATATAGCAATAGGAATTTCACCTTATTATTAAAATTTCCCACCTTCTCCCATTTTTGCTGAAATTTAAGTTATTATAAAATGCGCCAAACTGCAAAAGATATTATTATATCGGATACTGCAGTGTCGATATTTTAAATAGATATTCAAGCAAAAGGAGAGGAGGGCTATTATGAATATGAAAGTGCTTGACTATATCGCCTTAACTCTTGTCATCATTGGAGCCGTCAACTGGGGTCTTATAGGCTTCTTCCAGTTTGACCTTGTTGCGACTCTTTTCGGCGGTATGGATTCGATCATAAGCAGGATAATATATGCTCTTGTGGGACTTTCAGGTATATATACTCTTACTTTCTACGGCAAGGTTGACAGTGATGTAGTTGTCGGCAGTCAGCATTAACTGTGAAAAATCGGATAGTGCCAATGGTCTTTTATTTAAAAGGCTGTTGGCATTATTATTTTTCAAAAAAACATCCCCGGTTTTCCGGGGATGTCAGACTGTCGAAAAAGTACAATTTAACATAAAAAACGAAAAGTTATATGATTTGTACAATCAAAAAAGCGTCGCAGACTAAAATCCGCAGGAGGAATTCACTTCCTCCGAGGACAGGAACTTTTCTGTAATTTTGGTGATTTATTCACCAAAATTCAGAAAACACGGCTGGTTCCTTCCTTAACCAAACTGAAAGAAATGCAAGCATTTCTTTCAAGCGTGTCGATTTTATCGACACGCAGACATCCCCGGTTTTTCGGGGATGTCTGACTTTTTAAGTAAATATTCAGTGGCTTAGTCCTCTTTCATTTTAATATGAACAGGCTTTAAGTTCCAAATTTCATCGGCATATTCCTTTATTGTTCTGTCCGATGAGAACTTACCGCTGCAGGCTGTGTTAAGTATAGCCATTTTAGCCCACTTTTCCTTGTCCTTGTAAGCCTCGTCTACCTTTTCCTGTGCCTTTGCGTATGCCTCAAAGTCCTTAAGTACGAAGTATTCATCGGGTCTTGCGCCGTTGTAGCCGTTTAAGAGAGCGTCATATATCTCTCTGAAAAGCTCTGTGTTTTCGTCAAGAGTACCGTTTATGAGCATATTCATAACGCCTCTTACATCGGAGTTCATATTGTATATATCCCAAGGATTGTAGTCATTCTTGGAGTACTGCTCAATTACCTCGTCTGCCTTCATACCGAATATGAATATGTTGTCTTCGCCGACCTCTTCAAGTATTTCTACATTTGCGCCGTCAAGCGTACCTATGGTAACTGCGCCGTTTAACATAAACTTCATATTTCCGGTACCGGATGCTTCCTTTGAAGCCGTTGAGATCTGCTCCGAAAGGTCTGCCGCGGGTATGAGCTTTTCTGCAAGGCTTACTCTGTAGTTTTCGGCAAATATTACCTTTATCTTGCCTTCTATCGTCTTGTCATTGTTAACAAGGTCTGCTACAGAATTTATAAGCTTTATAATGAGCTTTGCTCTTCTGTAGCCTGCCGCAGACTTAGCGCCGAATATAAATGTTCTGGGCACTATGTCAAGTCCGGGATTAGCCTTGAGCTTATTGTAAAGGCTCATAACATGGAATATGTTCAAAAGCTGTCTCTTATACTCGTGAAGCCTCTTTACCTGTATGTCGTATATGGATTCGGGATCTATCTCTATGCCCATGTTAGCCTTGAAATAGTCCGCAAGCGCTTCCTTGTTGGCCTTCTTTATATCCATGAATTTCTTTCTGAACTTCTTGTCCTCTGCAAGGGGAACAAGCTTTGAAAGCTCCGAAAGGTCTGTATAGAAGCCGTTGCCTATTTCCTTTGTGATAAGCTTTGCAAGCTCCGGATTGGCATGACCGAGCCATCTTCTCTGCGTTATGCCGTTTGTCTTGTTGTTGAATCTCTCGGGATATATCTCGTAGAAATCCTTGAGCTCTTGATTTTTAAGTATTTCCGTATGCAGAGCGGCAACGCCGTTTACGGAGTGACTTCCTACTATAGCAAGCCATGCCATTCTGATCTGACCGTCTGCTATTATAGCCATATTCCTTATCTTCTCGGGGTTGTGGCCGAACTTCTTTATAAGGAAATCGCAGAATCTCTTGTTTATCTCCTCAACTATCATGTAAATACGGGGCAGAAGTCTTGAGAAAAGCTCTATAGGCCACTTTTCAAGAGCCTCCGACATGATGGTGTGGTTAGTGTAAGCACAGCACTTCTTTGTTATCTCCCATGCATCATCCCACGGCACATCGTGCTCGTCTATGAGAAGACGCATAAGCTCCGCAACGGCAATACTCGGGTGAGTATCGTTGAGCTGGAAAGCATATTTTTCGGGAAGGAGTGAAAAGTCCGTGCCGAATTTCTTTACAAACTTATTCATTACTCTCTGCAGTGTAGCGGAAACGAAGAAATACTGCTGACGAAGTCTGAGCTCCTTGCCTGCATAGTGTTCATCTGCGGGGTAGAGTACATCCGTAAGAGTTTTGGCAAGGTTCTCCTCTTCAACTGCCTTGTGGTAGTTACCCTCGTTAAAGCTCTTGAGGTCAAACTTGTTCTTTGCCTCGGCATCCCAAAGCCTTAATGTATTGACCGTGTTGTTGCCGTAGCCTATAACGGGATAGTCATAGGGAATGGCGATTACTGACTGATAATTTTCCTGCTCGAACTTATACTGTCCGTCCTCCTGCTTAACTGCCTTTACATTACCGCCGAATTTGACCTCAACGGCATATTCCTGACGCTTAACGCCCCACATATCACCGTCCTGGAGCCAGTTGTCGGGAGCCTCTACCTGATAGCCGTTTTCTATCCTCTGCTCGAATATACCGTAGTGGTATCTTATACCGCAGCCGTAAGCGGGAAGCTCCATAGTCGAAAGTGAATCGAGGAAGCATGCGGCAAGTCTTCCGAGACCGCCGTTTCCGAGACCCGGATCTCTTTCGACCTCTTCAAGAAGGTTGTAGTCGATATCCAGCTCGCTCAATACCTCCTTTACATCATCGAGCATTGTCATATTGAGTATGGCATTGCCCAGAAATCTGCCCATAAGGAACTCCATTGAAAGATAGCACACTATCTTACAGCCTGTTTTGTCGTAGGTCTCGTGTGTTTCGAGCCACTTGTCCGTTACATAATCTCTTATGGTGAACACAAGCGCCTCATAGAGCTGTTCCTTTGTGGCGGTCTCGATAGTCTTACGGGACAATGTTTTAACATTGGCCGCAAGCTTTTTCTTAAACTCGTCTTTGTTGATCCTCATTTTTTGCATCTCCATTTCTTTAATATTTTATTATATATTATTCATCAGTGCCTGCTTTTAGTTTTTCAGCCTGCTCTGTTGTTATCAATGCATCCATTACCTCGTCCAGATCTCCGTCTATTATGGAGTCCAGTCTGTGGAGAGTCAGTCCTATCCTGTGGTCGGTAACTCTGCCCTGGGGGTAATTATATGTCCTTATTCTTTCATTTCGGTTGCCTCTGCCTATCTGGCTTTTCCTTTCGGCGGCGACCTCGGCGTGCTGTTTTTCCTGCTCTAAGTCGTAGAGCTTGCTCATAAGCACCTTAAGCGCCTTATCCTTGTTTTTGAGCTGACTTTTTTCATCCTGGCATGAAATAACAATGCCTGTGGGTATGTGAGTGAGCCTTACTGCGGAGTCGGTGGTGTTTACGCACTGACCGCCGTTTCCCGATGCTCTGAACACATCAAACCTGCAGTCGTTCATATCCAGCTTCACATCGACTGCTTCGACCTCGGGCAGTACTGCCACGGAGGCTGTGGAGGTGTGTATTCTGCCGCCCGATTCGGTAGTGGGTATGCGCTGTACTCTGTGAACACCGCTTTCATATTTCAGCCTGGAATATGCTCCCTGACCGTTTATCATGAAGGAAATTTCTCTGAAGCCTCCTGCCTCGCACTCGTTAGCATTCATTATTTCCGTTTTCCAATGTCTGCGTTCGGCATATCTTGTATACATCCTGTAGAGGTCGCCTGCAAATATGTTTGCCTCGTCACCGCCTGCACCGCCTCTTATCTCCACAATAACATTTTTGTCATCGTTCGGATCCTTGGGAAGCATAAGAACTTTTAATTCTTCCTTTATACGCTCAAGGTCTTCTGTTGACTTGACAAGCTCATCCTTTGCAAGAAGCTTCATTTCCTCATCGGAGTCCTCCAGCATTTCCTTTGCTTCTTCAATGCTTTTTTCCGCTTCCTTGTATGCCCGGTATTTTTCAACAATGGGCGCAAGCTCGCTGTGTTCCTTCATAAGCCTTCGCCATTCCTCATTGTTGCTTATTATGTCGGGGTCGTTTATTTTATCGGATAAGTCTATAAATTTTCTTTCCAGTTCCGCTAATCTTTCAAGCATCAGCCGTTACCTCCGCTCAATGGATAAATGCTATTTTAACATATTTTAAAACCAATTACAACCCTGTCAAGCCCCGAAAGGTCTTTGTTTACAGAAATTTCATCAAAATTATTCATTTTCATCAGTTTTTTTACAGCTTCTGCCTGCTCACAGCCTATTTCAAAAATAAGCGCTCCGCCCTTATTAAGGTGCTCGGGAGCCTCTTTTGTTATCACTCTGTAAAAGTCCAGACCGTCATCTCCGCCGTCAAGAGCCGTTATGGGCTCATGCTCTCTTACCTCGGGTTCAAGTGTATTTATGACATCTTTTTCAATATAAGGCGGATTTGATATTATTATGTCAAATCTGCCTTCAAGCTCCGAAAACATATCGCTTTTAACAAAATCAACGCTTACATTGTTTTGTTCTGCATTAAGCCTTGCCGTATCTATGGCGCTTTGGCTTATATCCGAAGCCGTAACAGCAGTATCGGTATATTTTGCAATGCTTACGGCTATTGCTCCCGAGCCTGTGCCTATATCCAGCACGGTGCCGTAATTTTTACTCTTTATCAGCTCAATTGCTTTTTCAACGGCACATTCGGTGTCATTGCGCGGTATGAGAGCGCTTTCATTCACATTGAATTCAAGACCCATGAACTCACAGTGCCCCAGAATATATTGCATGGGCATACGCCTGAGCCTTTTATAAAGCATATCATAAACGGCCTGCTTTTCTTTTTCATCAAGTATTCTATCGGGATGCGCAAGAAGCGAGGCTCTTGTCATATCCGCAGCACTTCCTACAATGAGCTGAGCGTCCAAAAGGGCAGAGGGGATACTGTTTTCTTCAAGCTTTTGTCTGACCTCAATTACAGCTTCTCTCGCTGTCATTTTCGCCTTCCTCCTCAAGAACGCCCTTTAACGAGGCAATAGCTACTTCAAGCATGCTGTCATCGGGCTCCTTTGTGGTAATGAGCTGCATGGCGATGCCCGGTGCGCTCACAATATTCACAAGCCAGTTGTCATGCCTTCCTGCCCACCTTATGACCTCATATGAAAGACCTGCTATAATGGGCACAAGCAGTATTCTGGACACTATCCTGAGCCAGAAATTATTTGTATTTACAAAAAGAAAAACTATAATGCTTATTATAACTACTATAACAAGAAAGCTTGTTCCGCATCTCTTATGGAAACGCGTTGACTGTCTTGCATTTTCAACGGTGAGCTCTTTGTCTGCTTCAAAGCAGTTTATTGTTTTGTGCTCAGCTCCGTGATACATAAAAACTCTCTTTATATCCTTCATCTGTGATACGAGTATCATGTAGCCAAGGAATATGAGCACCTTTATAATACTTTCTATGGCGCCTCTAACAGAAGGATCATTCCCGAGAAAGCTGTTTATCCAACCGCCCAGTACTGTGGGCAGAAGCATAAAAAGACCTATACACAAAATTATGGATATGAATACGCTGAAATATATTATATAGTCCGTAAGCTTGTCGCCGAATTTCTTTTCAAGCCACATTTCAAACTTGCTGTCCTTGTCGTACTCTATATCGTCAAGTCCCGCAAGCTCTGCGGATTTCATCGTGACCTTCATACCCGTCACAAGAGAGTCCACAAATGCCGCCATTCCTCTGAATATGGGAAGTCCCCATATAAAGCATCTGTCCTTGGGCGAGCGTATGGAGGTCTTTACGGTCTTTATCTCCTTTGACGGCGTTCTGACGGAAAGGGCATACATATTTTTGCCCCGCATCATAACGCCTTCTATCACTGCCTGACCGCCTATTCCCTTTCCTATATTACAACTCTTTTTCTTACTCATATTTATCCTCCGTTTATCTGTATATACCCTGATTGAATTCAGAGGTTATATTATTGACCTTGGCATTCAGTTCCTTTGTCTTGTCGTACAATGCGCCTATTTCAAGCGAGGC
>CANROO010000113.1 GCA_947632235.1 uncultured Clostridia bacterium | reverse complement strand
AGCTGTATACATAAGCTCTATGAACGCATAGAGTCAGAATGGGGCAGAGCCTTCGCGGACGATATTTTTTATTATAATATGTCCGCATTTTTTGAAAAACAGGGCATAAAAATGGGAGAGTGAACCTCTCCCATGGGGTTATATTGTGTTTTGATATAGACTGTAAATTTTATACACCTTTGCTTGCAGGGGTGAGCATTGTGCTCGCCCGATGTCTTATACCTCCGCAGCCTTAAGCTTCACATCCCCCTGCTCGGCATACGCCTTTTTCACTGCCTTTGCAAGCTGATCCGCACAGGATGTGCCCTTCATACCGCAGGTATTGCCCTCAAGCGTACCTGCTATGCGCTCAACGCTCATGCCGTCCACAAGCTTTGAAATAGCCTTCAGGTTGCCGTTACAGCCTCCCGTGAACGCCACGTTTGTTATTATATCTCCGTTTATATCAAAGCTTATCTTTTGGGCGCAGGTGCCCTTTGTCATGTATTCATACCGCATATTTATGCCTCCTTTTTCTGTTTGCCGTATATTTTTATTTTATACATTTCAATATGCTCTGTCAATAGCCGTATTCAAAAAAAATAAGCCTCGGCGGATACTATACCGTAAACATCAAAGCGCGCGGACGCGTTTTTTTGTTTTTATTTATTTGATATTGGCATATTTTGCCGCTTATGTTGTATTATATACTTAGGCGGAGGTGATAGGATGAAATACGGTTATGTGAGAGTGTCCACAAAGGAACAGAATGAGGACAGACAGCTGATAGCAATGAAGGAATACGGTGTTTCTCCGCAGAATATATATACGGATAAGCAGAGCGGTAAGGATTTTGAGAGAGAAAATTACAAAAGGCTCGTAAAAAAGGTGAAAAAGAACGATGTCATAGTCATAAAAAGCATTGACAGGCTCGGCAGGAACTATAAGGAGATAATAGAGCAGTGGCGCAAAATAACGCAGGAGAAAAAGGCTGATATAATCGTGATAGATATGCCCCTTCTGGACACCACGAGGAATAAGGACCTCATGGGTACATTTGTTGCGGATCTGGTGCTTCAGGTGCTTTCGTTTGTGTCGGAAACCGAACGCACTAACATAAGACAGAGGCAGGCAGAGGGCATAGCCGCCGCCATGGCAAGAGGCATAAAATTCGGCAGAAGAAGGATATACGACCCTGCCGACTATATACATATATATAAGAGAGTAAAACGGGGCGAAATAATGACTAAGGACGCCATAGCCATGATGGGCGTGAGCGAAAAGACCTACCGCAGAATGAAAGCCGTATGGGATAATATGCAGGCGGAATAATAAGACCGTCCCAAAGTATACCTTGAGACGGTTTCAGAAGCCAAACGGAAGAAATGCCTGCATTTCTTTCAATCAAACACATCATTCAATATCCCTACAACGGTATCCCTGAAGAGGTAGCCGGCGGTACCGAGGGCTATAAAAAAACATAGAACGCCTGCGGCATAGAGTATTTTATATCTCAGAGGGGCTGCCATGGCTTTTAAATACTGCTTATGGAAGGCTGAGTGCAGATACCATTTTCTGAATCTTTCGGAGCCCTTTGAAAAGCAGATGTATGCCACAAACAAAAAGGGTATTGTGGGCACTACGGGCAGAAGCGTGCCTATTATGCCGAGCACGAGCGAAATAAAGCCCAGCGTGACCAGCAGTCTTTTTACAAACATTCTATCATCCCTTTATCTCCTTATATACCTCTCTCTTGCCTATGCCTCTTTCTCTGGCTATCTGCTTCATGGCGCTTTTTTCATCAAGTCCGCTCTCTATGAGCATATTGAAGCTCTCGGTCATGCTTATGCTTTCTGTCTGCGCCGATTTTTCGGCTTTGAGCGCCTCGGGGTCTGCACCCTCTATTACTATCACAAATTCGCCCTTCGGCTCGTTCTGTTCAAAATATTCTCTTACTTCGGAAAGACTGCCCCTTGTGACGGTCTCGTGGCGCTTTGTAAGCTCTCTTAAAACCGCCGTATTCCTTTCGCCTGCGTATTTTTCAAGCTCTGCAAGCGTTGATGCAAGGTGATGCGGAGCTTCATAAAAAATAGTGGTGCGTGGTTCGTTTTCAAGCCTTTTAAGGACCTCGGCGCGCTGTTTTTTGTTCTTGGGCAGGAAGCCCTCGAATATATAGCTCCTGGCATTCAGAGCGCTCAGCACAAGAGCCGTAACGGCTGCCGTGGGTCCCGGAACGACCGTAACATCTATGCCGTTTTCACAGCACCCGCGCACAAGCTCTGCGCCGGGGTCGGAGATGCAGGGCATACCAGCATCCGTAACAAGGGCTATATTTTTGCCTTCTTTAAGCATATCCATAAGCTTTGCGCCCTTTGTGTCCTTGTTGTGCTCGTGATAGCTCGTAAGCGGAGTTTTTATATTGAAATGATTGAGAAGCTTTATGCTCTGCCTTGTGTCCTCGGCGGCAATGAGGTCCGCCTCGCCCAGTATGCGTATGGCTCTTAGCGTCATGTCCTCCATATTGCCTATGGGCGTACCGCATATATATAACATACTTTCACCTAATTATAATAAATATCATACACTTCTTTGGTGTAAACACCGTTTTCACTGTATATAACAAGGTCGTTCATGAGCTTAAGTCCCGGCTTTCCGCCCTTTACAAGCTCCATGAGTATAAGCTCGGAGGCTCTGCCCGCATAGGGTATGACAAGGCGCAGAAGCTTCGGCTCTATGCCGTTTGCCCTTGCGGAGCACATAATGTCGGCAAGTCTTTCGCTCCTGTGTATTATGTACATCCTGCCCCCGTATTTAAGCACCTTGAAGGCAGATGCAAACACATCGTTTATATTGCAGAGTATCTCGTGCCTTGAAAGCGCCTTGGGCGAGCTTTCGTTTATATAGCCCGAATTGACCTTCATATACGGCGGATTGCAGGTGATGACATCAAATTCCTCACTTTTGAAATACCGCATACATTCCTTTATATCGCCCGTGACTATATCTATTTTGTCTTCAAGTGAATTGAGAGCTACGGAGCGCCTTGCCATATCGGCGATTTTTTCCTGTATCTCTATGGCGCTGAAATGCGAGCCCTCCGTCTTTGCCTCGAGAAGTATGGGTATAACGCCCGTGCCCGTACACATATCAAGAGCTCTTTCGCCCTTTTTGACCCTTGCAAATCCGCTCAAAAGCACGGCGTCTGCGCCGAAGCAGAAGCCGTCCTCGCTCTGTATTATCTTGTAGCCGTTCCTGTGGAGGTCGTCTATTCTTTCGTTTTCAAGAAGCATGCTCATACCTTTCGGGCCTAATCCAGAAGCTCGGCAAGCTCTTCCTTTGAAAGAGTTTCTTCCTTGCGGTGCCTTCTTTTAAGGACCTTTATTTCATCGGGGCTGTAAAAGCCTACGCCAACATCGTTCTTGGGCGGTTTTCTGACAGCCGCCTTTATTACCTGCCTGAGCACATTTACGCTCAGCACTTCTCCCTGTCCCTCGGGGGTCTCTATAAGGTCGCCCTCTTTAGGCAGGTTTTTTATAAGCTCCTCGTATACGTTCTGCTCGTATTTAAGACAGCACATGAGCCTTCCGCATACGCCCGATATCTTTGTGGGATTGAGCGAAAGTCCCTGATCCTTTGCCATTTTTATGCTTACGGGGTGGAAATCGCCCAGAAATGTTGCGCAGCACAGCGTTCTTCCGCATATTCCTATGCCGTTCACATACTTTGCCTCGTCTCTCACGCCTATCTGTCTCAGCTCTATCCTTGTTCTGAAAACAGCCGCCAGATCCTTTACAAGCTCTCTGAAGTCTATTCTGCCGTCCGCCGTGAAGTAAAATATGAGCTTGTTGTTGTCAAATGTGAGCTCCGTAGCTATAAGACGCATTTCGAGCTTGTGATCCCTTATTTTTTCAAGGCAGACATCGAATGCCTCCCTTTCCTTTTCCTTGTTCTGCTTGTTCTTCTGTATGTCGCTGTCTGTCGCAAGCCTTGTTACGGGCTTGAGCGGAAGCACTGCCTCGCTCTCGTCTATATCCCTGTTGGGTATGACCACCGTGCCGAATTCCATGCCCCTTGCGGTCTCGACTATAACATTCTGACCGTAGGTATATTCCGTCTTTTCGGGGTCGAAGTAGTATATCTTTCCTGCTTTTTTAAATCTTACTCCTACTACTGTCATACTATCTCTCCTTTATCCTGAAAAACAGCGTTTCAAGCAAAAGCTGTGCGTTGCCGTTACGGCTCAGCCTGCCTCTTATGTCCTCTATGGCGTCACAGCGGTCTATAAGTCTGTAAGCGTCCGCTTTTTTCGCTATCTGCGCCGTTTCGTTTATTTTATCCTTCTGTATTATCCTGTCTGTGCGCCCCGTCTGCCTGAGCACCAGAGCGTCCCTGTATATAAGATACATTATTTCAAGTATTCGGTCAAGAGCCGACCTCTGCTCTCTCAGCTCGTCCACAAGGGAGTAGAGCACCGTCATGTCGCCGTCTTCAAGCCTCAGCGCAGTGTCTATGGCTCTTTGCCTTATCTCGCCGAATTCCTCTGAGTGCATGAGCTCCATAGCCATGCCTATACTGCCCTGTGAATACACACTGCAAAGCTGTGCCTGCGCCTCGTCCGCTCCCCTTTTTATGAGATATTCGCTCACAAGGCTGTAGGGAAGGGGGTGAAGCCTGAAAAGTATACAGCGCGAAAGTATAGTCACAAGCAGCTTACTGCTGTTTTCGCACAGCAGAAGGAAAATCCCGTACTCGGGAGGCTCCTCCAGGGTCTTGAGAAAGGCGTTCTGCGCCAGAGTGTTCATTTTGTCCGCATCGGGTATTATGAATATCTTGTATCTGTTGCTGTAGGGCTTAAGGCTTATGTTTTTTATTATCTGCTCCCTCACATCCGACACCGTTATGTCCTTTTTTTCATGAGTGACATATATTATGTCGGGGTTGTTGCCCTCCTCGAAGGTCCTGCAGCTCAAGCATTTTCCGCAGGCTTCCGTTCCGCCCTCACGGCAGTTGAGAGTTTTTGCGAAGGCTCCGGCAAGGCTTTTTTTGCCTATTCCCCTTATGCCGTCAAATATGTAGGCGTGGTTTATTCTGTTGTTTTTAACGGAGCCCTTGAGATGCTCTATTATATTGCCGTGTCCTTCTATCTGACTGAAATCCATTTTTTTACCTTGTGCTTTAAATGCCGTTTTTTTCTAAAAGCGCATTTATGCCCTCTTTTATTGCATCGTGTATTTCCTGTATGTCCATTGAGGCGTCTATGACCCTTATCCTGCTCTTGCACCGCTTTGAAAGTCTCACATAGCCGTCATACACCCTCTGATGAAAGCTGAATTTTTCGGCCTCCAGCCTGTCAAGCTCCGCCTGCTTCTTTTTCCTTGCAAGTCCCTGCTCGGGCTTGAGCTTCAGAAGAAAGGTTATGTCGGGCTCCAGATCGCCTACGGCATGCTTGTTTATTTTTTTTATGAGTCCCTCGCCCATGGAGCGCGCAAAGCCCTGATAAACAACGGAGCTGTCCACAAAGCGGTCGCTTATGACAACATCGCCCTCCCTCAGGGCAGGGAGTATGACCTCGCTCACATGCTGAGCCCTTGACGCGGCGTAAAGAAGCGCCTCTGTCATGTCCGTCATCTCGCTGTTGCTCCTGTCTATTATTATATCTCTTATTTTCTCGCCTATGGGCGTTCCGCCCGGCTCTCTTGTGCATATGACCTTATAGCCCCTGTCCGCAAGATACTGCCTCAAAAGCTCTATCTGTGTGGACTTGCCCGCGCCGTCGGTGCCCTCTATGGTAATGAACAAGCCTGACATATCGTCCTCCTTATCTTGCGAGCCATCCGCCGTCAACGGCAATGGTAAAGCCGTTAACATAGGCCGAAGCGTCCGAGCAGAGATATATTACGGCTCCCATCATATCCTCGGGAGTGCCCCATCTGCCTGCGGGTATCCTGTCTATTATGGCCTCGGAGCGGTCTGAATCCTTGCGGAGCTGATTGGTGTTGTTAGTAGCCATATAGCCGGGAGCAATGCCGTTTACATTTATGCCGTACTGCGCCCATTCGTTGGCAAGCGCCCTTGTAAGACCCAGCACAGCCGACTTTGAAGCGGCATAGGACGGCACTCTTATGCCTCCCTGATAGCTGAGCATGGAGCATATGTTGACTATCTTTCCGCCAGTGCCCTGAGCCATAAATTCCTTTGCCGCAGCCTGAGCAAGGAAGAATACCACCTTTTCGTTTATATCCACTACTCTGTCCCAGGCCTCCTCGCTCACATCAACGGCGTCCTCTCTCGAGATTATGCCTGCGTTGTTCACGAGTATGTCTATATGTCCGTATTTTTCCTTTGCCTGCGAAATGATATAGTCAATTTTTTCCGTAGAGCCGAGGTCTGCTATTATTTCAAAAAATTCTCCGCCGTCGCTTTTTATAAGCTCCGCGGTCTCCGCACAGCTCCTTCTGGCAACACCGCACACATTTGCGCCCGCCTGAGCCAAAGCCCTGCACATACCCTGTCCGAGCCCCGTGTTTGCGCCCGTCACTATAGCTGTTTTTCCGTCAAGTCTGAATAAATCGAGTATCATATATGAGTTCCTCCGTTTTTAAATGTCATTATCTATTAGTATAACACATATAAAAATTAAGTTCAACAAAATATCATTGAAAAACATTGCGAAATATGTTATTATTAAGTATAGCATGGAGGTGGAGGCTATGGCAATACAGGAATCAGGGGAAAATTATCTTGAAGCTATACTCATAATAAGAGAAAGAAAGGGCTATGTGCGTTCAATAGACGTGGCAAACGAGCTGAATGTGTCAAAGCCGAGCGTGAGCAGAGCCATGTCCATACTCAAAAAAGAGGGACTTATAGATATGGACGGGCTGAATCAGATACTGCTCACCGACGAGGGCGAGGAAATAGCCCAGACCATATATGAAAGACATAAGGTGCTCACAAAGCTTTTCACCTCCCTGGGAGTTGACGAAAAAACGGCGGTAAAGGACGCCTGCAGGATAGAGCACGTTATAAGCCCCATATCCTTTGCCAAGATAAAGGAAAAATTTTTCGGACAAGCAGAGGATAACGGAGATAAAGAGAAATAAAATCAATTTTTTAAGGCAAAATACTATAGAGGAGGTGTTAAAATGTCTGTTGTGACGATCACAAGTGACAATTTTGAAAAAGAGGTATTGGAGAGCGACAAGCCCGTGCTTGTGGATTTCTGGGCTGTGTGGTGCGGACCCTGCCGTATGCTTTCGCCCGTGGTGGACAAGATAGCGGAGGAAAATCCTGCCCTGAAGGTGTGCAAGGTGAATGTGGACGAGCAGACGGAGCTTGCGCAGAAATTCGGCGTTATGTCGATACCCACGCTTATTTCCTTCAGGGACGGCAGACTTGTGAATAAAAGCGTAGGCGTCATATCGAAGGAACAGATACTGGATATGGTGTGAATATAAATAATAGAAAAAACAGCCGCGTAAGGGCTGTTTTTTTTACATAATATCAATTATAATGTCCTTTACAGACGGCTATAATTATATATCCGTTTTCGGGCTTATATACTATTCGGTTTGTTTCATCTATTCTTCTGCTCCACCATCCGCTCAGTTCTCCCTTAAGAGGCTCGGGGGAAGCAATTCCTTCAAACGGTGTTCTTTGAATATCCTTTATAAGCATATTTATTCTTTTAAGTGTCCTTTTATCCTGCGACTGCCAATAAAGATAGTCCTCCCAAGCATGTTCATCCCAAAGTATTTTCATATCAATCCTCAATAAGCCCGTGCTCTTTGAGCTCTGCTTTACCGCTTTCAATATTCCTGATCACTTTTTTCAGATATTCAATATTGCTTTCGGAATAAAACGGGTCTATCGACACTTCAAAGGGAATACGCTTTTCTCTGGTCATTTTAAGCGCAAAGATCGTAACGGCAGTTGTAATGTTCATACCGAGCTGTGAACAGGTTTCCTCAAATTCTTTCTTTAATTCATCTTCCATTCTTAAGCTTATTACAGCTGACATAAAATCACCTCCCGAATATATTATACTACATATTATATACAGTGTCAATACACAGTATACGCGTATTTGCTTTTTACAGCGTATTCATATACACCAGCAGCATATTCACATCGGCAGGGCTGACACCGCTTATACGGCTTGCCTGGCCTATATTCACGGGGCGCACATCCTTGAATTTCTGTCTTGCCTCTATTCTGAGACCCATTACCTTGTCGTAGTCTATATCCGGGGGTATTTTTTTTGCCTCGAGCTTTTTGAATGCCTCCACCTGAGCCATCTGGCGCGCGATATAGCCCTCATATTTTATCTGTATATTGACCTGCTCGCGTACCTCATCGCTCAGCTGAGGTCTGTTTTTATCTATGCTTTCAAGCATATCGTATGTTATTTCGGGGCGTTTTATTATGTCGCACATGTTTGCGCCCGTTGTAAGGGGAGCGCTTCCGAGAGATACAAGAAGCGAATTGACCTC
>CANROO010000112.1 GCA_947632235.1 uncultured Clostridia bacterium | reverse complement strand
TATACAATAACATCTACGGGACACATAATTCCTATAGATTTAAGATACCTTTTAAATTCACTTGTATCTTGCGGCACACCATAAAGATAAGATGTTGCGGCGCTTATCATATTATTTCTTGCATCTATTACTTTATTGTATGCGGCTTCCGCAGCTCTTTCGGATATATTGGGAGTAGCTCCGAAATCAAGGTTTATAAGGTCATTTATCAGACTTCTTGATTTGCTTAAATCATTAATATTTAATTTACTTATAATTTTATATGATTTAGAGCAATCGTCAACAAATGTTGCAAGCTCATCAAGATTTTTATTTCTGAGAATAGGGGCAATCACATCCGTAAAGTTCTTCATAAATTTATCTTTGAGATATTTATTAATTCCTACGGTATCGCCAAAGAAATCTATAGCTGATATTATGCCTTCGTTTACGGTGGCTATGCCCATATCCTTAAGCTCGTTGACATACTCACTCATGACAGCGGCTGTTTTTGAAGCTGTCGAATTAAAATTCCCTTCTCCGCCAATTGTTTTATTTGTGAGCCTATCTGTCAGAACTATTTTTCTTCCATAAAAAGCGCTTCCAAATCCTGTTATAGAAAAACTCACATCATAGTTTCCAATAGTATATGTAAGAGTTTCATTTCTGATGTTATCTTTGATTTTATTGATAAGTCCTGCTTCAATAGAAATAATATCTGCGTTTATATCAATTTCGCCTAAATCTATTCTCTTCTGTGCTTCTTGACTTATAAACTCATAAAGTGCCATACTTACGGCATTTTTCTGTTCTTCTGTCCAGCTTCTGTCATAATTTACAACAAGGTTTTTGTCTATTAATGATCTTATGCTGTTATATAGTTTGTTTTTGGAATCTTTTATATTAACTTCCCTAATTTTATTTAATCTTTGAACAGTATAATCTTCATATTGTAATACAGAATCTCTATATTCATTTAATTTACATGTAAGATTATCCTCCGGTGTCATCTGGCTGTAAACACCGTCATATATAAAGCCCTTAAATTCCGGTGTTGAAACATCGTAATACAGATATTCATCCGAATCCAATATTATTTTTCCATAATAATATTCAGAATAATTATCGGATTTCAGATTGATTTCTACACTTAGCAGCTTTGCGGCAGGCTCGGTGGGATATACTTCAAATTCCACAGTTGTGCCTTC
This sequence comes from uncultured Clostridia bacterium, assembly GCA_947632235.1. Taxonomy (GTDB): domain Bacteria; phylum Bacillota; class Clostridia; order Lachnospirales; family CAG-274; genus Gallispira. Next base: position 7,406 of record CANROO010000112.1, on the reverse strand, counting down.
GCCAACAGGTATTACGGGACTAACAACAATAGTTTTATTTTTGTTTCCGGCATCATTTTTGTCAAATGAAAGTCCTGCAGGCAGCTTTACATCAACTGTCACATTACTTATTGCAAGATTATTAAGCTCTTCCTCCGTATATTCATGGCTTATGTCCTTGTAGTTTTGTATTGACAGCTTAAAGGGTATAGATTCCTTGTTGAATTGTTTGTTTCTGTAAACAAGAGTATTGTCATAATCTAAGCTTGTTTTTATATTTGCAGAAGTAGGCTTTGTATAATCAGTCTTTACATCGTAGCCCATGTCATAGCACTTTACTCTTACAAGACAGGAAGAACTGTCACCATTCGGCAAAGTTGCCGTTACTATTGTTTCACCGTTTTTAAGTAATGTTGCTTTGTGAATAGCTTGCCAACGGTAGCCTGTGTTTTCTAGGTCTATTCGGAATCCGTTAGAAGCGGAGCTTTCGGTGTTAATTACACCTTCATTACTGAAAGACAGTGTTACCTGATTTATCATATTTTCATCTTTAAGAAAATTCTTAAGGTCTGCTGTATAAGGTGTATTCTTAATGAAGAAGTAATCATCTGTATATTCATAAACCTTCTTTTCAAATCTTATGCCATCTCCTACATCGGCAGGTATGTCAGCTTCGGTCAATGTGTAATCGACATAGCCTTCTGTGGAATAGGGTATGTTGTGTTCTTTGGCATAGGTTTCGGCATAGGAATCTTTTTTGCAAGTTATATGCAATACTTTGACGTTTTCATTTAATCTTTCAATTTTATACACAGTATTGGGTATATATAATTCTTTTATTGTTGCATGCTTAAATATCTCGCCATAAATACTTTCTGCGCCATCTCTAAATACAACTTTATTATAGGTGCCACCAAGTGGAACACTGGAAGAAGCTGCATAATATGTTTCTAAATTCTTTGCTGAAATATCAGGTGAATTGCCAAAAACTTCCAATCCAAGTAAAACATTATCCGGTAATTTAATTTCATTACAAGTTTTATAAATGGCTTTATCCTCTATACGTAGATATGAGGTATTTTCTATATCATTTAAAAAAATTATTTTATTTATATTATTCGTATAGAAAGCAGCTTCTCCTATACGTTTCATCGTAGCTGGCATTATTAATTTTTCTTGTTCTATATACGTTCTAAAAAAAGCATAAGTCCCTATTTCTTCCAAAAAGTTTGATAATGTAATTTTATTTATTTTCGTATAATAAAAAGCATAATCATCTATTTTTTTTACTGAATTCGGAATAATATACTTATCAGCAATTTTAGCACTTGGATATGTAATTAATGTTTCAGCGTTTTTATCAAATAACACACCATCTAAAGATTTATAACTTGTATTTGATTCATCAACCTCTATATTTTGTAAATGATCACAATAGGTAAATACTACCTCACCTAAACTTTTTAAAGTAGCCGGTAAATAAATATTTTCAATAGAAGTATAAGTAAAGGCACCACTTTTTATTTCTTGAATATTATTTGATAGCTTAATGTTTTTTAAATTACCACAACCAGCAAAAGCAGAGATTCCAATGGAAATAACACTGTTGGGTATTTCTATATATTCAAAATCATTATAAGCAAGAGCAGATGAGCCAATTTCTACTACACTATTAGGAATATCTATGGATGTTAATCTTGCGTAGTTAAATAAGTAATCTGGTATTTTTTCTATCCCATATTCTAATGTTACATTCTCAATGTTGCTTCCTGAAAATGGACCATGAAAAGTTGAGCCACTTTTTTCAGTTGTAATTTTTTGAAGTGTTTTTGGAATAATTATGTTTTTTATATTAGTACCATCTATAAAAAATGCTCCTAATTCAGATAAATTGTGTGGTAACTCTAATTTATTAAGACTTTTACAATTGTAAAACGCATAAGACCCTATTTTAGTTATACTATTTGGCAGAATAACTTCATTTAAGTTAATGCAATTGTAAAATGCCGCATTTTCAATACTAGTTATGCTATATGGTATCTCTATGTTTGTTAGTCCGGTACAGCCTGAAAATGCATTTGCAGGTAATTCTTCTGTCCATCCAAATTCATAGTCATATTCGCCACCAATTGGTCCTGCTGTTTTCAAACTTCTACAGTAGCCAAATGCTTGTGCACCTATTGCAGTAATACTGCTCAGTATTTTTATTTTTGATAGGTTGCTACATTGGTAAAAAGCATCACTTTCAATGGAAGTGACATTGCTTGATATTTCTATGTTTGTCAGACTGCGGCAATAGTAAAATGCTCCGTGTCCAATAGAAGTAACACTAATTCCATTAATAGTGTTTGGTATAACAACACTTGTTACATTTTCATCGCAAGCAGTTATAGTTCCTGTTTTTTCGTTAAAATAGATATTGCCGCCCTCTACAGCATAGGCAATATCTGTACTACTCTTTGCTATGGTCTGTGGTTGATAAGCCTTATCGCTTTCTTCATTATCAACAGATGAAGCTTTTGAATGTACCAATAAATCTTCCTCATCTTCCGGCAGAGTTGGTTCAACAGCCGAACCCGTTATTACCCCGTCTGTTATTTGCGATATTTCTTTAGGCTGTTCATAGGCATAACCAAAATTCAGCCCCGAAACGGTCAATACCGCTGCTAAAATCAAGCCGACAGTTCGTTTTAATTTCATAAAATTCCTCCTTTTTCAAAGCGTCTTAAATCATACTTTAGGACGGTTCCAAGAAGTCCTTTTATTATCCCCAAATCATATAAGTTTTAACTAAAAATTATTGACATCAAAATCATATTATGATACAATTTTACCAAGAAAATATACATCAAAAACGACCGTCCTAAACTATACTTTAGGACGGTCTTAATTATTATGCCGGTTTACGCAATATATGACAAAATTAAAAGCAGGACATTCGTCCTGCTCTGCGTGTTGATAAACACCTTATTGCATGAAATTTTGCGGCCGAGCAATGGCTGGCCGCAACACTTCGTGTTGCTGCTCGCCCATGCAACCGAGGCTCGCCCCTACGAGTGATTGGCTCACATTGTGGTTTGTAGGGGCGTGCATTGCACGCCCGTTTGTAATATTTTATATATTTTAACCTTTTTCAACAATCTGAAAGCAGGACATTCGTCCTGCTTTCATTATAAAAGGTATTATTTATTTTCTTTTCTCATATCTCTATTGATGTCGAATATATTGAGCTTAGTCATATCGAGGTGTTTTGACATAACATCCACCATAGCGGCGAAGGTATCCATAGCGGTTATGAGAGTGACATCGCTTTCAACTGCGGTACGCCTTATCTTAAAGCCGTCCGATTTTACATCGTTAGCCTTCTTGGGGATATCCACGGTGAGGTCTACAACTCCGCTTCGTATGGTATCTATTATGTTGGGCACGCCCTCGCTTATCTTCTTAACGACCTTGCACTTTATGCCGTTTTCATTGAGCACTCTTGCGGTGCCCTTTGTGGCAAGGAAGTTGCAGCCAAGCTCAACGCAGCGCTTTGCTATCTCCATAAACTCCTCGTGCTCCTTGCTGGAGACTGTGGCAAGTATAGTGCTGCCTGCCTTGGGAACAGTCATGCCTGCGGCTATAAAGCCCTTGTAAAGAGCGTTTTCAAGGGTCTTGCCCACGCCGAGGACTTCGCCCGTGGAACGCATTTCGGGGCCGAGGCTTACCTCTACCTGAGGAAGCTTCTCCGTTGAGAATACGGGCACCTTGACTGCGACAACATCGGGCTCGGAGCCTATGCCCGTCTTATAGCCCATATCGGCAAGCTTTTCGCCGAGCATTACTCTTGTGGCAACATCTATAACGGGAACGCCCGTTACCTTTGTGATGTAAGGCACCGTTCTTGAGGAACGGGGATTAACCTCTATTATATTCAGCTCACCCCTGAACTCTATGAACTGTATATTTACCATGCCCACGACATTAAGCTCGATGGAGAGCTTCTTTGTGACATCCATTATCTGAGCCTTTATATCATCGGAGATATGCTGAGGCGGATAGATGGATATACTGTCGCCCGAGTGGACGCCCGCTCTCTCGAGATGCTCCATTATGCCGGGTATGAATACGTCTGTACCGTCGCATATGGCATCGACCTCTATTTCGTGTCCGCTGAGATAGCGGTCTATAAGCACGGGATTTTTGCTGTCCTTTTCAAATGCCTCTCTGAGGTAGAGTATGAGCTCTTCCTCATTGTGAGTTATCTCCATGCCCTGTCCGCCGAGAACATAGCTTGGGCGCACAAGCACTGGATAGCCGAGGTTCTGTGCCGTTTCTATGCCCTCCTTGAGCGTCCATACGCCCTTGCCCTTGGGTCTGGCAATGCCAAGCTTTTCGAGAACGGCATCGAACTTTTCTCTGTCCTCCGCCTCGTCTATGTGCTTGGGCAGTGTGCCGAGGATGGGTATATGCATTTCGTCAAAGAAGCCTGCAAGCTTTATTGCCGTCTGACCGCCGAACTGGAGTATAACTCCGTCGGGCTTTTCGGTCTCAACCACATTGAGAACATCCTCCTCGGTAAGAGGCTCAAAGTAGAGCTTATCTGCCGTGTCAAAGTCCGTTGAAACGGTCTCGGGGTTGTTGTTTACTATTATTGTTTCTATGCCCGCCTTCTTAAGCGCCATTATGGAGTGAACGGAGCAGTAGTCGAACTCTATGCCCTGTCCTATCCTTATGGGACCGGAGCCTATAACCATTACCTTCTTTTTGCTGCTTACGACTACTTCTGTTTCGCTGTCGTAGCTTGAATAGTAATAGGGCGTTACGGCTTCAAACTCGCCCGCGCAGGTGTCTACCATCTTGAATACGGGCATTATATCCCATTTCTTTCTGAGGGCATAAATATCGGGCGGTATGCAGCCTATAAAGTTGCTTATAGCCTTGTCGGAGAAGCCAAACTCCTTGAAGTGTCTGAGGTTTTCTTCCGTGAAGTCCTCGAGCTTCATTGACTTCAGCGTTTCTTCCATTTCGACTATCGCGGCTATCTTGGCGATGAAGAAGAGATCCATGCCCGTTATGCTGCACACTTTTTCGACCTTATAACCGCGCCTTATCATTTCGGCAAGATAGAAAAGTCTTTCATCGTCGGGCTTTACAACTCTCTTTTTGAGTTCGTCAAGGCTGAGTCCCTTTGCGCTCTTTCTCTCCAGGCCGTACTGTCCTATTTCAAGAGAACGCACGCCCTTTAAAAGAGCGGCCTCAAAGCTCTTGCCTATGGACATTACCTCGCCCGTTGCCATCATCTTTGTGCCGAGAGTTCTTCTGGCGCCGAAGAATTTATCGAAGGGCCACCTCGGGAATTTGAGTACAACATAGTCTATCGTAGGCTCAAAGCAGGCAAATGTCTTGCCCGTAACGGCATTCTTTATTTCGTCCAGGTTATAGCCGAGCGCTATCTTTGCGGCAACCTTTGCTATTGGGTAGCCCGTTGCCTTTGAAGCGAGCGCAGATGAACGCGAAACTCTGGGATTTATCTCTATTACGGCATAGTTATAGCTGTTGGGGTCGAGAGCGAACTGTACGTTGCAGCCTCCCTTTATCTCGATGGAGTTGATTATATTTATCGCTGCGCTCCTGAGCATCTGATATTCCCTGTCCGAAAGCGTCTGAGCGGGAGCAACAACTATACTGTCGCCCGTATGTACTCCCACGGGATCGACATTTTCCATGCTGCAGACCGTTATACAGTTGCCTGCACCGTCACGCATGACCTCAAACTCTATCTCTTTCCAGCCTGCGATGCTCTTTTCTATGAGGACCTGACCCACTCTTGAAAGGTGAAGTCCCTGAGTGGATATTTCTCGGAGTTCCGACTCGTTGGAGGCTATGCCGCCGCCTGTGCCGCCGAGGGTATAGGCAGGCCTTACTATTACGGGATAGCCTATTTTATTGGCAAAGTCCACAGCGGACTCCACATCTGTGACTATGTCGCTGTCGACTATGGGCTGATTTGTCCTCTCCATTAACTGCTTGAAGCTGTCTCTGTCCTCGCCCTCCTTTATGGAGTCTATGGAGGTGCCTATTACCTTTACATTATATTTATCCAATATGCCCGAATCATAGAGCTCACAGCTTAGGTTAAGTCCTGTCTGACCACCCATGCCCGCAATGATGCTGTCGGGTCTTTCCTTTTCGATGACCTTTTCAAGAAAATCTATTGTAAGAGGCTCTATATATGTGTAGTGCGCCATACCAAGGTCTGTCATGATGGTGGCGGGGTTGGAATTTACGAGCACTACCTCTATGCCCTCTTCCTTTATGGACTGACAAGCCTGTGTGCCCGAATAGTCGAACTCTGCCGCCTGACCTATGACTATGGGACCCGAGCCTATAACGAGTACCTTTTTGATGGAATTATCCTTAGGCATGAGCCTTCACCTCCTCAATGATTTTTAAAAATCTGTCGAAAAGCTCCTGTGTATCAAGGGGTCCGGGGCTTGCCTCGGGGTGGAACTGCACGGAGAATATGGGCTTGGTCTTATGCCTTATGCCCTCTATGCTGCCGTCGTTCACATTTATAAATGTAGCCTCTACCTCGTCCGAAAGGTCGCTTACGACAAACTCATGATTCTGACTTGTTATATAAACTCTGCCCGTTTTAAGATCCTTTACGGGGTGATTTCCGCCATGATGACCGAACTTAAGCCTTGTGGTATTGCAGCCGAGAGCAAGGCTTATGAGCTGGTGACCTAAGCATATACCAAGAACCGGCATGCCCGTGTCTATGAGCTTTCTGACAGTCTCAACAACGGTGGGTATATCCTTTGGGTTTCCCGGACCATTGCCAAGGAATATTGCATCGGGCTTTACGGCAAGTATTTCCTCGACCGTTGAAAAGGCAGGGAATACGCTGAGCTTACAGCCTCTCTTTTTGAGATCCCTCAGTATGCCCTGCTTTATACCGCAGTCAAGCACTGCAAGGTGAGTGCCCGAACCGCTTATTGTATAGGGCTCGTCTATTGTGGTCTCCTTTACGGCATAGGCATTGGTGTAGGTATCGAACTTCTGCTTTATCTGGCTTTGAGTGAGGTCGCCCACTCTGGTGGTGATGATACCGCGCATAGTGCCGTTATCCCTCAGCACTCTTGTGAGCGCTCTGGTGTCTATGCCCTCAAGTCCCATTATCTTGTTCTGATAAAGGAAGTCGTCTATATCCATTTCGCATCTCCAGTTGTTGGGGACATTGCACTTTTCGCGCACAACAAAGCCCTTGAGGAAGGGCCTCCTGCTCTCCATGTCCTCAAGATTGATGCCGTAGTTGCCTATGAGCGGATAGGTCATTGTGACTATCTGTCCCGCAAATGAAGGGTCTGCGAGCGTTTCCTGATAGCCCGTCATACCGGTAGTGAACACTACCTCGCCCACGGTCTCCTTGATGTAGCCAA
>CANROO010000111.1 GCA_947632235.1 uncultured Clostridia bacterium | reverse complement strand
GTCTGCGACGCTTTTTGGGTCGTACAAACTATTCAGTCTTTCATTTTTTGTGTCAATTTATACTTTTTCGACAGTCTGAAACGGCACTGCTTTGTGCCGTTTAATCATTATTTACAGTGTGAGCGAAAATTTATCGAGCCAATAATTCACCTGTATTATATAGGCGAAAAGCTGGGGCTTTGCCATGAGCTGACCGAACCACGGCTTGCCGTAGTCGGAGTCTTCCTCTGTAAGTCTTTTTATTTCAGCCTTATTTATTATGGGATATATGGGTGAATTGGTATTGTTTATTATATCCCGCACTCTCTGCTTCAATATCTCCTCGTAAGCCGGGTCATAGGTCTTGGGATAGGGCGATTTTTTTCTGTAGGCTATCTCATGGGGGAGCAGATGACTTACGCTGTCCCTTAAAAGTCCCTTTGTGACGCCGTTGGGACATTTATATTCCCAGGGCACGTTCCACATATATTCTATTATCCTGTGGTCGGCGTAGGGCACTCTTGCCTCAAGTCCGTTGTACATGGAGGCTCTGTCCATTCTGTCCAGAAGCGTTGTCATGAACCATTTTAAATTTAAAAATGATATTTCCCTCTGCCTTTTCTTTATGCCCGTTTCACCCTCCAATACAGGCACCTGCGCTATGGACGCCCTGTACTGCTTATCTATATAGCCCTTTATATCAAGCTGTGAAACGGCGTCATCCGTCAGTATGGAATTTCGCACATCGTAGTTTACGGACCATGGGAAGGTGTCTGCATTTATAAAGTCCTCCCTGTGGAACCACGGATAACCGCCGAATATCTCGTCTGCGCACTCGCCCGTGAGCGCCACCTTGTTGCGCTCCTTCACAAGACGGCAGAAATAAAGCATTGACGCGTCCACATCCGCCATGCCCGGCAGGTCCTTTGCGTCCACGGAATAATATAGATAGTCCGCAAGCTCCTCCTTGTCACATTCCAGATAGGTGTGATCAACTTCAAAGCTCCTGAGCATTATATCCACATAGGGTCTGTCCTGCTCGGGCTGAAAGGAATTGGAAACAAAGTATTTGTTGTTGTCCTTGAAGTCGAATGAAAAGGTATTGAATACCTTGCCCTCCTTCTTGAGATAGTTTGCCGCAAGAGCCGTGACGGCGCAGGAGTCCAGACCGCCCGAAAGGAAACTGCACACAGGCACATCGGAAACCATCTGATACTCCACGGCGGAGCTTACAAGATACCTTACATCATCCACAGCCTCGTCATAGCTTTTTCTGTATTCCTCGGAGCTCAACTGCCAGTAGGGATATTGCCTGAAGCCGTTTATGTCGTACACCCCATAGTGTCCGTACTTTACCTCATATATACCCTTGAAAACACCGTTGCCCTCCGTCCTTGCAGGGCCTATGGCAAATATCTCCCTCAGGGAATTGCTGTCTATCTCGGGCGAAAGCTTGGGATGCTCAAAAAGCGCCTTTATCTCCGAGGCAAAAACTATAGTATGCCTCTTTATGGAATAAAAAAGAGGCTTTATACCGCAGCGGTCGCGGAATAGAAAAAGCTTCTTTTTTGCCTCGTCCCATATGGCATAGGCAAATATGCCGTTTAACATATTCACGGCTTCAATTCCGTATTCTATATAGGCGTAGAGTATCACCTCGGTGTCTGTTGTAGTCTCAAATTTATAGCCCTTTGCTTTTAGCTCCGACTTAAGGGGCTCCATATGATATATTTCTCCGTTATAAACTATGGTGTATTCTCTGCCGTCGATTATTCTTGTCATGGGCTGATTTCCGCCCACAAGGTCTCTTATGGTCAGCCTTGTCTGCGAAAGCCCTATATGCTCCCCGAGATATTCGCCCGTATCGTCCCTGCCCCTGTGGGCTATGGCCTCGCGCATTCTCACAAGTACATTGTGCCAATAGCTCCGCTCTGACATATAATCCATGTCAAAGGAGCAAAAACCGCATATTCCGCACATATTACTGCCTCCGAAATTTTAGTTATCTATATTATTGTATTCATTGTTCATTTAAAAATACACACCATTGACAAAGGCATATGAAAGGGTGTATAATTTTGGGTATAAATCATATTGAATTAATAGGAATAGGAGTGAAGGATATGAAGGAACATATTTCAAGAGAAAAGGCCTACGAGCTTCTCAAAAAGTACAACAAGGACGCCTTCCATTTACAGCACGCGCTCACCGTTGAGGGCGTTATGAAATGGTATGCCAATGAGCTTGGATACGGCGAGGATGCAGAATACTGGGGCATAGTGGGGCTTCTGCACGACATAGACTTTGAGCAGTATCCCGATGAGCACTGCTTAAAGGCTCCCGAGCTTTTGAGAGAAGGCGGAGTCGGTGAGGATATAATTCACGCCGTATGCAGTCACGGCTATGGTATAACCGTGGACATAAAGCCCGAGCACGAAATGGAAAAGGTGCTCTATGCCACGGACGAGCTCACGGGGCTCATATGGGCGGCGGCTCTCATAAGACCTTCAAAGAGCGTTATGGATATGGAGCTTAAGTCCGTTAAGAAAAAATACAAGAGTGCAAATTTTGCGGCAGGCTGTTCAAGAGAGGTAATAGAAAAAGGCGCTGAAATGCTCGGCTGGGATCTGAGCGACCTCATACAGAAGACGATATACGCCATGCGCTCATGCGAGGCTGAAATAAACGAAGCCTGCGAAAAGGGATTTTGACGGTGATGACAGATAAGGAAAGACTTTTAAACGAATTTATATCTCTTGTGTCAATAGATTCTCCCTCCTTCGGCGAGAGGAAAATGGCAGAGCATATCAGGTCGCTTTTTGCGGAAATGGGTATAGAATTGGAGGAAGACGATGCAGGCAGTCATTACGGCGGAAATGCAGGCAATCTCCACGGCTTTTTAAAGGGAAGCATAGAGGGAGGTCCCGTGCTGTTTTCCGCGCACATGGACACGGTTGAGCCCGGAAAAGGCAAAAAAGCTGTCATTTCGGGCAATAAAATAACAAGCGCGGGAGATACCGTGCTGGGCGCAGACGACTGCGCCGGTATCGCAGAAATAGCCGAAGCCATAAGGTATATAACAGAAAACAATATACCGCACAGGGACATAGAGCTTCTCTTTACAATAGGCGAGGAGGCCTTCATAAAGGGCTCGGATGCTTTCGATTTTTCAAAAATACGCTCAGAATACGGCTATGTGTTGGACCTGAGCGGAGATGCCGGCATAGCCGCTTTGAGCGCACCTTCTCTCATATCATTTGAAATAACAGTAAAGGGAAGATCGGCTCACGCAGGCTTTGAGCCCGAAAACGGCATAAATGCCGTTGCAGCGGCGGCCTTGGCGGTCTCGGAGCTCAGGCAGGGGCATATTGACGATATTTCTACTCTGAATATAGGTATGCTCTCGGGAGGCTCCGCAGTAAATATTGTGCCCGACAAGTGCGTAATAAAGGGAGAAATACGAAGCCTAAAGCATGAAAGAGCGCTTGAGCTTATTGAAAATGTGAGAAAAAGCTTTGACGATGCCTGCAAAAAATACGGCGCAGGATATGATATAAGGCACAGCATTGACCTTACGGCGTATTCCGCAGACAGGGAAGGCAGAGCCGTAAAGCATTTTGAAAGAGCCTGCGGTGCTTTGGATATAGAAACAAGATATATTTCCACCTTCGGAGGCAGCGACAACAACAATATAGCAAAAAACGGCATTGACGCCGTTGTAATATCCTGCGGTATGCAGAATGTACACAGCTGTGACGAGTATATAAATATATCGGAGCTTGTGAGGTGTACGGAAATTGTTATAAGGCTTATGACGGCAAAATAGCTGCGAAATGCAGCTATTTTCTGCGTGTCGATAAAATCGACACGCTTGAAAGAAATGCTTGCATTTCTTTCAGTTAGACTAAAGAAGGAACCAGCCGTGTTTTCTGAATTTTGGTGAATAAATCACCAAAATTACAGAAAAGTTCCTGTCCTCGGAGGAAGTGAATTCCTCCTGCGGATTTTAGTCTGCGACGCTTTTTTGATTGTACAAATCATATAACTTTTCGTTTTTTATGTTAAATTGTACTTTTTCGACAGTCTGAAAATAGCTGCGAAATGCAGCTATTTTTATTTGGAATATACAATTTTGATAAGCTTCACCCGAGCTTATCGCCGTTTTCGACTTCAGCATCGGGTCTTATGAGTACAACGCCCTGCTTGCTGTATGTGCCGAGCACCAGCACCTCCGACATAAAGTCGGCTATCTGTCTGGGAGGAAAATTCACAACAGCCAATATCTGCCTGCCTATGAGCTCTTCAGGCGTATAAACCTCCGTTATCTGAGCTGAGGACTTTTTTATGCCTATTTCATCTCCGAAGTCTATTTCAAGCTTATATGCAGGCCGTCTTGCTTTTTTGAACACCTCGGCCTTTATTACAGTGCCGACTCTTATATCCAGCTTCATAAAATCCTCAAATACAGCCATTTCACAGTCATCCCTTCATATTTTTATTATATTTAAAGTATAACATATAAGCATATGTTGTCAATATACATCCTTATAAAAACATTCTTAAATTTATTTAAACTGTTCAATAAAACATTGCAAAAAATCAATATTATGTTATAATTAGAAATAGCAGATATTTTGGGCGGTAATATTTTACTTCGCCTTATCAACAAAATCGGCAAAGGTGGACAACATGAGCAGAAGAAACGCAAGAAAGCATATTTTTAATCTGGTTTTTCAGTCGGAATTCAACGGCGATATAAATACAGACGAAAGTGTAAGCACATATATAGCTGAATACAGCGATTTCAAGGATGACGAGAAGGAATTTATAATAAGCGAATACAAGGGCATAACCGAAAACCTTGACGAAATAGACGGCTGTATAGACTCCTTCGCCTCGGGCTGGAGCATATCAAGGCTTGCAAAGACAGACCTTGCAATACTCAGGATAGCTGTATATGAGATACTCTTTTCGGACGATGTGCCCGACAAGGTGGCAGTAAACGAGGCCGTTGAGCTTGCAAAGCTTTTCAGCTCCGAGAAGGCTCCCTCCTTTGTAAACGGCGTATTGTCAAAGGTAATAAAAAGCAGAAAAGACGGATAATTATGAAGCTTTATACGGTTTCCCAGATAAACAGATATATAAAGAATTTTCTTGAAAACGACAGCTTTCTCGGCAATATAGCAGTCGAAGCCGAGATCTCGAATTTCAAGCTCCATTCCTCGGGACACATATATTTCACATTGAAGGACGAGCGCTCCGCCATAAACTGCGTTATGTTTTCAAGCTATGCTTCCTCGCTTACATTTATGCCCGAAAGCGGTATGAAGGTGACGGCAAGGGGCCATATATCGCTCTATGAAAAAACCGGACAGTATCAGCTCTATGTTTCATACATGGAGCCTGCAGGCATAGGCGCGCTGTACATGGCTTATGAAAAGCTCAAGGCAAGGCTTGAAAAAGCAGGACTTTTTGACGCTGAATACAAAAGACCCATACCCGATATGCCGAGGACGGTAGCCGTAATAACATCGCCTACGGGCGCGGCAGTGAGAGATATAATAAATGTGTCGGGCAGGAGAAACCCGAATGTTGAAATTGTAATAGTTCCCGTGCTCGTTCAGGGCGAAAATGCCGCGACGGACATTGCGGGAGCCATTGAAAGAGTTAACCGCTGGGGAGGCGCCGACACGATAATAGTAGGCAGAGGCGGCGGCTCTATAGAGGATCTGTGGGCATTCAATGAGGAGATAGTCGCAAAGGCGATATTTTTTTCGGAGATACCCGTTATTTCAGCCGTGGGACACGAAACCGATTTTACGATAGCTGATTTTGTGTCGGACATGAGAGCGCCCACGCCTTCGGCTGCGGCAGAGCTTGCGGTGCCCGAGGGCAACGAGCTCGGAAACAGGATGACGGCGCTTTTAAGGCGTATTTCCGACAGGCTGACGGCAAAAATGAGAGAAAACAAAATGAGGCTTGACAAGGTGCTTTCGTCATATATGCTCAGGAATATGCCCGATATGCTCATGGATAACGATGCCTATGTAAGCGAGCTTTATATGAGGCTTACAAGAAATATAACATCACGCATGGAAAGCCTTGTGTTAAGCTATAGAAATTGTCTTGACAACATAGAGAACAGGTCGCCTGTGAACATACTCAGAAGGGGCTATTCCCTCACTACGGATAAGGACGGCAGAGTTATAAAAAGCGTTAAAGCCGTAAGGGTGAACGAGGACATAGACATAAGGCTTGACGACGGCATAATAAATGCCGTTGTGACGGGAGAGGAGGATATAATTGACAAAGAAGAAAAGCTTTGAGGAGGCGCTCAGGCGTCTTGAGGAAATAGCGGAACAGATGGAAAACGAGGAAACGGGGCTTGAAAGCTCTGTAAAGCTGTATAAGGAGGGCGTAGAGCTTTCCGTATACTGCGCAGATATATTAAACAAGGCACAGCAGCAGGTGTCGGAGCTTAAGGAAAGCGCCGACGGAGTATTTACAAAGAGAAGCTTCAGCATGGGAGAGGAATAAATGGACTACAACGCAAAATTAAATGAAAGAATAGAGATCATAAACAAGGCTTTGGAGGAATATTTAAAGCCGAATTATCCGCATAGGTTATATGAAGCCATGAATTACAGCGTGTTTGCAGGCGGAAAAAGACTTCGCCCCGTTTTGCTGCTTTCTGCCTGCGAGGCAGCAGGCGGAGATATAAATAGGGCGATGCCCTTTGCCTGCGCGCTTGAGATGATACATACCTACTCGCTCATTCATGACGACCTGCCTGCCATGGACAACGATGACTACAGGAGAGGCAAGCTCACCTGCCACAAGCAATTTGACGAGGCGCTTGCCATACTTGCAGGCGACGGACTTCTGACCTTTGCCTTTGAGACAATATTCGGCGCTCTTTTAAAGGACAAGGACTTCAGGCTCACACAGGCGGCGGCGCTCATAGCCACATACAGCGGCAGCGGAGGTATGCTCGCAGGTCAGGTGGTGGATGTGGAATCGGAGGGCAAAAAGATAGACTACAAGACCCTTATGTACATACACGACAACAAGACGGGCGGACTTATAAAGGCGGCGCTCATGGCAGGCGCACTCATAGGCGGAGCAAACAGCGACACGGTGAGCAGTTTTGAAAAAATAGGCTATAATCTGGGCATGGCATTCCAGATAAAGGATGACATACTCGATGTTACAAGCACAACAGAGGTGCTTGGCAAGCCTGTTTTAAGCGATGCAAAAAATGAAAAGCAGACATATGTTTCTCTTTACGGTCTTGACAATGCTCAGCAGGACTACGAGACCCTTTCGGAGGGCGCGGTGAAGATGATAAGGGATATGGGCGAAAATGCGGACTTTCTGGCATGGTATGCTCAAAGCCTTATAAACAGAGAAAAATAGTCGATAAAAGAGGGAATAAAATTGTATCTGGAAAAAATCAATTCGCCGGAGGATCTCAAAAAGCTTAGCATAGACAAGCTGGATACTCTGGCAGATGAAATAAGAAAATTTCTTGTTGACTCCGTTTCGCACACGGGCGGACACCTTGCGTCAAATCTGGGCGTGGTGGATCTCACCATAGCCATGCACTACGCCTTCTGCTGTCCGCGCGACAAATTTGTGTGGGATGTGGGTCATCAGGCTTATACTCACAAAATACTCACGGGCAGGCGCGATGAATTTTCTACACTGCGCAAGCTCGATGGTCTGAGCGGATTTCCCAAGACCAACGAGAGCAAATACGATGCATTCAACACGGGACACAGCTCCACATCCATTGCCGCGGCTATAGGTCTGGCAAGGGCGAGAGATCTCTCGGAGCAGTCCTATAATGTGGTGTCCGTGATAGGTGACGGCGCAATGACGGGCGGACTTGCTTATGAGGCTCTCAATAACATAGGCAGAAACCACACCAAGCTCATAATGATACTCAATGACAATCAAATGTCAATATCCGAAAATGTCGGAGCCATGAGCAAATACCTGAGCGAGCTTATTCTTACACAGAAATATGTGAATGCCAAAACGGGTATACAGAAGACACTCAAGAATATGAAGGTCGGCGGAGAGGCGCTCTATAACCTCCTCTACAGAGGAAAGAGCACACTTAAAAACGCCATCATGCAGGAAAACAGTATGTTTGAGTATCTGGGCATAAAGTATGTAGGTCCCATTGACGGCCACGATATAAAGAGGCTTGTAAATGTTTTCAACAAGGCAAAAAAGCTTGAGGTCCCCGTGCTCATACATGTTATGACAAAAAAAGGCAAGGGCTATAAGCCTGCCGAAAATATGCCGAGCGTTTATCACGGCGTGGGAAGCTTCGATGCAAGAGTGGGCATAGTCAAAAACGACAAGAAGCCCGAGACCTATTCGGATGTATTCGGCAGCAAGATAATAAGCCTTGCGGCATCTAACAAGAAAATATGCGCCATAACGGCGGCAATGCCCATAGGCACCTGCCTGTGCGGTTTTGAAAAGCTCTATCCCCAGCGGTTCTTCGATGTGGGAATAGCCGAGGAATATGCCGTGACATTTGCGGCAGGTCTTGCAAAGGGCGGATATATACCCGTTTTTGCGGTGTATTCCACATTTTTGCAGAGGGCATACGATCAGATAATACACGATGTATGTATACAGAATCTGCATGTTATATTTGCAATAGACAGAGCGGGCATAGTGGGCGATGAC
>CANROO010000110.1 GCA_947632235.1 uncultured Clostridia bacterium | reverse complement strand
ACAACAACGACTACAACAACAGAAACAACAACTACAACGGAGACTTCAACGGAGACAACTTCTCAGCCGACCACATCCGGACCGACAGAGAAGCCGAGCGAGTCCACAACGGAGACCTCGACCGAGACGACAACGACTACCACAACGGAGACGACAACAACGACTACGACTGAGACCTCCACGGAAACAACAACAACTACAACAACCGAAACAACCACAACAACGGAGACTTCAACGGAGACAACTTCTCAGCCGACCACATCCGGACCGACAGAGAAGCCGAGCGAGTCTACAACGGAGACCTCGACCGAGACGACAACGACTACCACAACGGAGACGACAACAACGACTACGACCGAGACCTCCACCGAAACAACAACGACTACAACAACAGAAACAACAACTACAACGGAGACTTCAACGGAGACAACTTCTCAGCCGACCACATCGGGACCGACAGAGAAGCCGAGCGAGTCAACAACGGAGACCTCGACCGAGACGACAACGACTACCACAACGGAGACGACAACGACAACTACGACCGAGACCTCCACCGAAACTACAACTACCACGGAGACCTCGACCGAGACCACTACAACGACCACGACCGAGACCTCCACGGAAGCTACAACTAAGCCGTCCGGTGATGAGCATCATCAGTCAACTACATCTGGTCCGACTACGGTAGAATCTTCAACAGAAACTACAACGGAAACGACCACGACTACAACGACTACAACAACTACGACAACCACCACCACAGAGACGACAACAACGACTACGACCGAGACTACCACAGAGCTGACTACGGCAGCGCCTACTACGGTTTCTACCGAGGCGACTACCAAGCCGTCCGGCGGAGATACTCCAAAGACTACTACAACAGTAACTACTACGGAGACCACCTCCGAGGCGACTACGGCAGCTCCCACAACGGTGACAACTACGGAGACTACAACTGAGGCCACCACGGCAGCGCCCACTACGGTCACTACCGAGACGACTACCGAGGCGACCACAGCCGAAATGACTACCGTACACGATTCACCCGGCGGAAGTCCCGAGCATACTACTCAGACTACAACTGTCACTGCGGAGCAGTCTTCCGAGACTACTACCGTAACGCACAGTACACCTTCGGGCGGCGGCGGAAGAGCGCCTCAGAAGCCCGAGGAGAAGCCTGAAGTAACTACGGTTGTTGAAATGACAACAGTTCCGACAACCGAAGAGGTTACGGAAGCTACCACAACAGGACCCACCGAGACTCCCGGACAGCCCGATGATACACCGGAAACGCCCGAGACTCCCGATACTCCCGGCACTCCCGATACGCCTGCACCGTCAAATCCGGGCGGAGGCAGACCTTCCGGCGATGGCAGCGGAAGCACAACGGGTACTAATGTAAGACCTCACAGCTTTGCAAATCCTGTGGGCGGTCAGAGCGGCATGAGCCTCAGAAGACCTCATAATGCAATAGACGTTCCCGAGGACGCACCGAGGATAACCACCTCAAGTGTAAGAAGTCCCAGAAACGCTGTTGCGGCTAAACTCCCTGCTACGGGCGACAGCTCGTCAAGGGCAGTACCTATTTCATTAATTTTATTCTCCGTTGCAGCCTTGGTACTTACTTCTAAAAATAAGAAAAAGGCCGGCTGATAAAATTTTAAATTAATGTAAAAGTTAATAGCTTAGTCAGAGGGACCGGCGCGAAAGCGCCGGTTCTTCTGTGTGCGGAAGAGAAGGCACCCGATACTCAGCCAACCGGCGGAAGCGGTCATTGCACCGAAATTTCTGAAAGGTCAGCACTGCTTTCAATGCAGGGGCGACTTGCAGTCGCCCGAGGGAGACCACAGGTCTCCCCTACAAGTGATTGGTTCGTTTATTGGTTTGTAGGGGCGAGCATTGCTCGCCCGCAAAAAAACTATTGAAAAGCCTGCGAAAAATGGTATAATTAATAAAAAAGCAGTAATTTCAGAGGAAAAATGCAAAATGGAAATATATTTTGTCGGCAGGCTGGACAGAAAGATATACAGCTGTATAACGAAGGATATTGTTACCGATGAGGTAATAATTACAGAAGAAAGAATTGAACACATCAAGGAAAGACATCCGCAGGATTTTGAGAGATACTATGACTATCTTAAAAGGATAATTGACGATCCCGAATACATTTTTACGGGAAACAGACCCAATTCGGCTTTAATTTTAAAGGATTTTTCAAGCGGTGAAGAACAATTTAAAACTGTATTAAAGCTGGTGACTTCCGTTGATGATGTCGGCTATAAAAACTCGATAATTACATTTATGAAAATAAATAAAAAGGAATGGGAAAGACTGATAAGGAACAAAAAAATACTTTACAAAAAAGAATAATTGTGCTATATTGTAAGTAGAATAATAAAGGTTGTTTGAGGTGGAAAATTTCGCCCCCGTCCACACGCCGATGGCTTGACAGGGGAAACCCGAGAGATGCAGTAGAATGGGGCGGCTGCCAAACAGCTTTTGTTTATCGAATACCGCTTAGACTATGTTTAGGCGGTATTTTGATGTATATATGGACAGTCCCCGCACTATTGTTACCGTGGGGCACCCGATACGAAACCAACCAGTGGGGACTGTCCCTAAAATGAGCAAAAAGCCGTCCTTTATGGTGATGTTTAAGACTTGTATTTATATAAAGGTAAACAAGCACAGGGACTGTCCCCAAAACGAATGGATAACGAATGGCACAAAAAAATTGAATGGATAACGTAATGGGGACAGTCCCGGCGTATACAAGCCTTATTGTTCCATAAAGCTTGTACAGTGCCGTTTATGACAGCAAAACAGCCACACTCGGGACAGTCCCCGCACCGTAGTTACTTTGGGGCAGCCGATACGCAGCCAACAAGCGGGGACTGCTCCTGAACAGGGACTGTCCCCAAAACGAAAGAACAATGCAATCGTAATAAAACGGGCGGGCAACACTCCCTCTCCCCTTCCGCCGTCATCCATTACCGCAAAATTGCCCAACTTGCCCCCTTATAATTCATTCACAACTTGTACATATTCCACAACGGCAATAACAATTTTTTAACCTTTTGTTTAAAATGTAAAAAAACTTTTATTTTATTTGTGAATATTATCGGCAATTAAATTTGAAAAATAAATTGACAATCAGATAAAAAATAAGTATAATTTATATTGTACAATATTCTATAAAGGGATGACTATGCACACTTCCCACAATAAGAATATTCTTAATTAAAAACTATAAAAAGGAGGAAATTAAATTGAGAAAATCAATTAAAAGAATTGTAAGCTCCGTTTTAGTAGCTACAATGGTGCTTACTTCTTGCGTTGTAAGCAACGTCTCAATGGTTTCTGCTGCCGGCGTACCTCAGAGCGGTACTCAGAATGGTCAGAGCGGTATTCCTTGCGAAGTTGATGCAAGCGAGTACAAATTAAAGCTTGATGGCGACTACTCAGGCGTAGTAACCGTTGATATGGACATTGCACTTACAAAGCTTAAGAAGGGCAGTTTGTTCAGACTTCGTTCATCGGACGGCATGGATCATGAAGCAGCCGTAAGATGTACAGATTCCGCAACAGGCGCAGCCGTACTTGGCAAGGCTGATGACGGTACACCCGGATTCACATTAGTAAACGGTGACAATAAGATCAGCGTTACATTAGACACTGCAACAGGTGCAATTTCATGTACTGTTAATGATGTTACTTTAGAAAGAACAAACGATTCTTCATATCTTGGCAAGGACATTAGCGAGATTAAGTTTGGTAACGGCTTTGGCGCAACTATCAAGAGCGTTACTGTTGATGTAGGCGGCTCAGTTGAGCCTACTCCCGAGGAGACTACAGCTTCTGTAGTTGAGCCCGGTGGAGAGGAAACCACAGCAGCAGCTCCTTCAACAGGCGGCAGCACAACATATGAGCAGAGCGGTACTCAGAACGGTCAGAGCGGTATCCCTTGCGAGGTTGACGCAAGCGAGTACAAGTTAAAGCTCGACAGCGACTACTCAGGCGAAGTAACGGTTGATATGGATATTAACCTTACAAAGCTCAAGAAGGGTAGCTTATTCAGACTTCGTTCATCAGACGGTATGGACCACGAAGCAGCAGTTAGATGTACAGATTCAGCAACAGGTGCTGCTGTACTCGGCAAGGCTGACGACGGTACACCCGGATTTACATTAGTAAACGGCGATAACAAGTTCAGCGTTAAGTTAAACACTGCAACAGGTGACATCACTTGTACAGTAAACGGTGTAACTGTTTCAAGAACTAACGATCCTGCATATCTTGGCAAGGACATTAGCGAGATAAAGTTTGGCAACGGCTTCGGAGCTACTATCAACAAGGTTACTGTTACAGTAGCAGGCGGCGCAGTTGAAGAGCCTTCAACAGAGACTTCAACAGCAGCAGTTGTAGAGCCTCCTTCAGAGACTCCTTCAGAGGATGCTCCCGCTCCTGCAGAAGCAGGCAAGGCAAAGATCTACCCCGTAATTGTAAATGAAACCGACACTGACGTTGAGATCGCTTATATGGTAGACCTCGGCGAAGGCGCTGGCTTCAATAACTATACATTATTCCTTAACTTTGATCCTGCAAAGCTTACTCCCGTTGACGCTGTTGACGGCGACATCACAACTGACGGCAAGGATGCTACAGGCGCAGCGGTTAAGTTCCCCGCTTCAAACGCAGCTAATATCAAGGCTCAGTTTGCAGCTGTACCCGCAGCAGGCAACAGCGACTTCACCAATGCTGACGGTACTACACCTCAGAAGGGCTTAGGCAGAATCAAGATCGCTTTCTGTATCTCCGATGAAGCATTTGATGCAATCGGCGCAGGCACTCTTCCTGCATACAAGACAGACGGTACATTATTCACAATTAAGTTCAGCAAGGCATCTGCAAGCGTAAACGGCGCAGTTGTAAGCCTTGACTGCGGTACATTTAATGTTGTAACTAAGGATAAGGTTGAGACACCCGAGCTTACTCCTACAGAGGTAGGTACAGGCAGTGTTGTTCTTGATGCAGATAAGGGCGACATCTCAGGTAATACCGAGACTCTCAAGGTAAGCGAAGCTAAGGCAGGTAAGGATGTAGATCTTACATTCACTTACAACGGTGACACACCTCTCTACAACATTGATGCATTAATTAAGTTCAACAACGACAAGATCACTCTTAAGTCTGTTGAAATACCTAAGCTTCAGTCTGCTTACAATGAACCCGGTTCGGGCAGAACTGCAGAAGACCAGAAGAGCTATGCTCCTGCAGATAAAGATCCCGATTACCAGAATGGTGAAGACTACCATGTATTCGGTATCGCACCCGATGATGCAAATGCTATCAATAAGGGTGACACGGTTGCCAAGATAACCGTAACATATTTAGACGCAGCAGCTAAGGCAGGCGACACCGAGAATATTGACTTCATACTCAAGGAAGACGCAGCAGGCGGTAAGGACGGCGAGATTATTGCTGTTACTGCAACTCCTGCAGTTATCAAGATCGTTGACGATTCCGAGCAGCCTTCAGAATCTCAGAGCGAGTCCGTAAGCGAGCCTCAGAGCGAGTCAGTAAGCGAGTCCGCAAGCGAATCTCAGAGCCAGCAGGCATCCGAGACTCCTTCACAGGATGAGAGTCAGGCTCAGCCCACAACTTCAACTCCTGTAACAGAAGCTCCTTCACAGACTACTACCAGCGGCGGCGGAAGCAATAGCGGCCCCGGCGGCGGCGGCGGAAGAGGTCCTCAGAAGACAACTGCTACTACTACGACCGAAGAGGCTGTAGAAGCAACTACATCTTCAAGACCTTCAGTTGACGTAAGCGACGGCATTGGCTTCAAGCCTCCTGTTGACAAGATCCCGAACTTCACAGGCTTCGATGACCTTGGCAACTATCCGTGGGCAGAGGGTGCAATCAATAAGTTAGCTGAGCTCGGTATCATCAGCGGTATCGCAGACAGAACTTATGGTCCTGCACTTCCTTGCAGAAGATGCGACTTCGCAATACTTATCAACAGAACTCTTGGCGTAACTGTTAACTCTACACCTAAGAACTTCTACGATAATGAAGAAACAAGCAAGTACTACTACAACGATGTATTAGTTGGCTACAATGCAGGTATCCTTTCAGGCTACGGCAACAACTACTACAAGCCCGAGCAGTACTGTACAAGAGAGGAAATGGCTGTTCTCGTAGCTAAGTCATACGAGTGGTTAGGCTTAGACGTAACAAGCACAGACCTTTCTGTAAACAACAAGTACACAGATGTAGCTAACATCTCTTGGTGGTCAGCTCCATATGTAGCTTACTTAACAGATCAGGGCGTACTCAATGGTAACACAGACGGTACATTATTACCGCAGAACTTCATCAACAGAGCAGAAATGGCTGTTATGATGTCTAAGGTATATGATGATGCTCTTGATATGTATAACGACAAGGTTGCCGAGGCAGAGGCTGCCAAGGCAGAAAAGGAAGCTGCAACTGAGGCTACAACAGAGACTGCTGAAACTACAACAGCAGCTGAATAATACATTTGGTTACTTTAAACGAATATATTGCAGCTAATATATCAGGAAGACCCCCCGCACAAGCGGGGGGTTTTTCCGCGTGAAATAGCAACTGCATAGCCGACCAGCGGGGACTGTCATTGCAAGGCTGTCTCTGCATAACCAACCAGCGGGGACTGCTCCCTATGACGAAGACTCTGCATAGCCAACAGGCGGGGACTGTCCCTAGAGTAACATTAAGTAGTACTGAACGGTGATGCTTAAGTTTTGTATTTATGTAAAGGTAAGCAAGCACAGGGACTGTCCCCAAAACGAGAGGATAATGTAATGGGGACAGTCCCGGCGGATACAAGCCTTATTGACTGTTTTCATCCGGAAAAACACACAAACAAAAAGCCAACAACAATAATTTCGGGACAGTCCCCGTAGCAGCGTCACCGTGAGGCAAGCCGTTACGAAACCAACCAGCGGGGACTGTCCCTAGAGTAACATTAAGCCGTACTGAACGGTGATGTGTAAACTATGGTATAACAGAGAGGTAAATAAGCACAGGGACTGTCCCCAAAACGAATGAATAAAATAATGGACTGTCCCCAAAACGAATGGATAATGTAATGTAAAATGAATAACGTAATGGGGACAGTCCCGGTGGATATTTATTTTTTCGCTATATATATTTAATACATTACATCTCAAGACAGCAGGCAGTTATTTTCGGGACAGTCCCCGCACCGCAGCTGCCGTGAGGCAAGCCGATACGTAACCGACCAGCGGGGACTGTCCCTGAATAGGGACTGACCCCAATACGAAAGGACAACGTAATGTCCCCAAAACGAAAGGATAATGTAATGTAAAATGAATAACGTAATGGGGACAGTCCCGGCGGGTACAAAGCTTATTGACTGTTTTCATCCGGAAAACCACACAAACCAAAAGCCGACAACAATAATTTCGGGACAGTCCCCGTAGCAGCGTCACCGTGAGGCAAGCCGTTACGTAACCGACAAGCGGGGACTGTCCCTGAACAGGGACTGTCCCCAATATGAGGGGATAATGTAATGTAAAATGAGAGGATAACGTAATGGGGACAGTCCCGGCGAGTATAAAGCTTATTGACTGTTTTCATCCGGAAAACCACACAAACAAAAAGCCGACAACAATAATTTCGGGACAGTCCCCGCACCGGAGCTGCCGTGAGGCAGTTGTTACGAAACCAACCAGCGGGGACTGTCCCTAGAGTAACATTAAGCAGTACTGAACGGTGATGTTTAAGTTTTGTATTTATATAAAGGTAAGCAAGCACAGGGACTGTCCCCAAAACGAAAGGATAACGTAACAAAACGAGAGGATAACGTAATAGGAAGCTGTCCCCAAAACAAAAGGACAGCGTATACATAATGAAAAATTACATCAACATTGACATCATACAGCAAAAAATGATAATATAAAAAAGAGTGTCATAATCACAAGAAAGGGAGTGTTCACATGCCAAGGCAGCCGAGAAAGCGAAGTTCAACCGGCATATATCACGTTGTCTGGAGAGGTACGGCAAGACAAAACATCTTCAAAGACAAGAACGACTATAAAAAATTCCTCGGTGCCGTATCCTCTTGCAAGGATAATTTTTCTGCGAAAATATACGGCTACTGCCTTATGAGCAATCACATACATTTGCTTGTCCAAACCGACAATATAAGCGGTTTTATGAAGAAGCTTGGCGAGAAATACGCCATGTGGTTCAATAAAAAATATCAGCGTTCTGGGCATCTTTTTGAAGGCAGATTTTCAAGCGAGGCGGTCGAGGATGACAAATATTTCATGACCGTGCTGAGATATATACACCAGAATCCCGTCAAAGCTAACATAACGGAAAAAGCGGAGCAATACAAATGGTCGAGCTATAATTCATATTTTGACGATTCACCGCTTGTGGACAGGGGTTTTGCGCTTGAATTGATGGGAGAGGAAAATTTTGTGGAGTATAATAATATGCCTAATGCGGATAAGTGTCTGGATAGGTGATTAATGGGGACAGTCACAACACAGCCAACAAGCAGGAATTTTTCCTATGATGAAGCCTCTGCATAACCGACCAGCGGGGGACTGCTTACTATGAGATAGCCTCTGCATAACCGACCAGCGGGGACTGTCCCTGAATAGGGACTGTCCCCAAAACGAGAGG
>CANROO010000109.1 GCA_947632235.1 uncultured Clostridia bacterium | reverse complement strand
AGCTTTTTGAGCCTTTCCTCTATCTCGAAGCACCGGGGCGCGCCTATATCCTCCAGATTGATGCCTCCGAAGCTGTCGGATATTCTGTAAATGGTCTCAACCACTTCATCGGTGTTCTGCGTGTTAAGGCAAAGCGGAAAGGCGTCCACATCGGCAAATTCCTTGAAAAGCACACACTTGCCCTCCATAACGGGCATACCTGCAACACCGCCTATATTGCCTAGTCCGAGCACTGCTGAGCCGTCCGTTATGACGGCTACCATATTGTGCTTTCTGGTGAGATCATACACCCTGTCGGGGTCCTCCTTTATAGCAAGGCAGGGCTCCGCAACACCCGGGGTGTAGGCAACGGAAAGATCGTCCGCATTGTTTACCTCTGCCCTTGATATGACCTCTATCTTGCCCTTCCATTCGGCGTGTTTTTCCATAGCGATTTTTTTATAGTCCATTTTTATCTCTCCTTTATATTAATACTGAAGCTTATGCTTGAAGTCCTTTTCGGCGCTTCTCTGTTCGTCCTTCTTGGCAATATCCCGTCGCTTGTCATAGAGCTTTTTGCCCTTTGCAATGGCTATATCCAGCTTGACAAGACTGCCCTTGAAATATACCCTCAAAGGCACTATTGTATATCCGTCCCTCGTCACGGCTCCTATGAGCTTATTTATTTCATATTTATGCAGAAGCAGACGCCTGTCGGCAAGGGGATCGTGATTGAAAATATTGCCCTGCTCATACGGGCTTATGTGCATCTGCTTTATTATGGCCTCTCCGTTTTCTATGGAGATATAGCTCTCCTTAAGGTTGCACCTGCCTGCGCGCATGGACTTGACCTCCGTACCCGTGAGCGCAATGCCCGCCTGAAATGTCTCCAGTATGAAATAATCGTGATATGCCTTTTTGTTCTGGGCAATAAGCCTGTTTTCATTTTTGTTTTTAGGCATTTTATCTCTCCTTTTTTAATTCGCTTTTAAGCCCCTCCACAAGGCTGTAGGGTATCTCCAGCTCTCCGTAGCCCGTGCCAAGCTCAAGTCCCGGCTTGTTTTTGCCGTGGAAATCGCTTCCTCCGCTTATTTTGAGCCCTTTTCTCTCGGCAAGTTTTTTTATATACTCCGTCTGCGATGCGCTGTGAGTTGAATAATATGCTTCTATAGCCGTAAGTCCGCATTTTTTCAGCTCCGAAACGATGTATTCGAGCCTGCGCTCCGAAATCTTGTAGGTAAAGGGATGAGCAAGCACCGAGATGCCTCCGCTCCGTGAAATAAGGCTCAAAGTTGTATTATAGTCCATGAGGCTTCTTTTTACATAGGCAGGCTTATCCTTTCCTATATAGCGCTCGAAGGCCTCGTTATTGGATGAAGCATAGCCGTTTTTGACTATCTCGCGCGCAATATGCGCCCTTGTTATAACACTGCCTCCCGATGAAGCGGCAACATCGTCATATTTTATATTTACACCTATGGAATTGAGCCTTTCCACCATGAGCATATTTCTCTCGGCACGGCTTTTTTTAAGCTTGGAAAGAGCGGAAACAAGCTCTTCCCCGTCATTTATAAAAAGCCCCACTATATGAAGCTCGTTGTTGTCAAAATCGGTGGAGATCTCCACTCCCCTTATGACCTCAACGCCGTATTTACTGCCCCAGTACATAGCCTCGTCAGTGCCGTCCAGGGTGTCGTGGTCGGTAAGTGCAAAGGCGGAAAGTCCCTTTTTTGACGCAAGCTCTGCAAGCTCCTTTGGCGAAAGAGTGCCGTCCGAATATGTGCTGTGGGTATGCAGATCTGCCGTTTTCATATAGCTCACCTCTTAGTTTATTTTATACCGTATTTCCCAAAAATGCAAGGGTGTATTATGTCCTTTAATGTCCTTTGCGCAAAAATACTGTAATCTTGGTATAATTAAGAATAATTCAGTGGAATTTATGGTTTTTTTGCTGTATAATTGACTGGAAAGTTGTATATGGAAAGAGGTCTTAAGCTTGTCAAAGGCAGTCAGAAACACAGAGGAAATTCTTTCGGGAAATATGGTGAGAGCCATACTCACCCTTGCCGTGCCCATATTTATAAATAACTTCATACAGACGCTTTACAATCTGACCGATACGTACTGGCTGGGAAAGCTCGGCACGAATGAAATGGCAGCCATATCTCTTGTGAGCCCTATACAGAGCATTATAATACAGTTCGGCACGGGGCTTACCGTTGCAGGCTCCATACTCATAGCACAGTATGTGGGCGCAAGGGACGGCGAAAAGGCACGGTCTATGGCAAACCATATATTTGTATGCTCAATGATATTCGCCCTTGTGTGCGGAGTGCTCTGCTTCTTGATTACGCCGTCCGTAGTAAAATGGCTCGGCGCTGAGGGAAGCATACTCACAATGGGCATAACATACATAAGGATAGTTATAACCGACCTGCCCTTTTTGTTCATGATAAATATTTTTTCGGCAGTCAATCAGGCTCAGGGCGATACCGTAAGACCAATGCAGCTCAATCTTTTGGGCATAGTTATAAATATGGTGCTGGATCCGCTCTTCATAATGGGCTTCAAATGGGGCATAGCAGGCGCGGCTCTTGCAACGATGCTTGCAAAGGTGCCCTGTGCATTTCTGGCAGGCATAAGCCTTTTCAATCAAAAAAATGCCATACCCATAAATTTAAGAGGCTTCAGATTTGACGGCACGCTCTTCGGCAGGATAGTTTCCGTAGGCCTGCCCACTGCTCTGGGCAATTCTACAATGCAGTTCGGCTTTCTGCTGATGACAAAGAATGTGCTTGTTTTCGGCAGCGGAGCAATGGCGGCATACGGCATAGGCAACAGAATAAACGGCATGATAACCATGCCTGCAAACGCTCTGGGCGATGCCGCTTCCACCATCGTGGGGCAGAATGTGGGCGCAAAGCAATTAAGCCGGGCCGTGGATTCCTACAAAAAATCAAGACTGATAGCGGCAGGCTTTCTGCTTGTGGCAGGCTTCATACTTTCAAGAAGCATAATTTCAACATCTATAGTAAGCATATTTTCGACCGATGCCGAGGTCATAACCATGGCTTCAAGATTCCTGTCCATAATGGCGTTCTGGTGCTGGACAAACGGTATATACACCACCACGAAGGGCATATTCAACGGAGCCGGAAACACTGTCGTTACAATGGCTGTGGAGGCCTCAAGGCTATGGATATTCCGCTTTGCCACGCTCTTTATATTCAGCAGATTTTTCCACATGGCAGAGCAGAGCGTGTGGTACTCCGTTGTGGCAAGCAACGGCATAGCGGCATTTATACTGCTCGTATTCTACTACATGGGCTGGTGGAGGCAAAGGCTTTCTCCCGAGCTTAAGGCTCAGACCGTATGAGAGGTAAATATATGAAAATAACCGATATCAAACCGCAGGCAAAAAATGAAAACAGGGTGTCAGTATTCATAGACGGCAGCTTTGCCTTCGGCATGGACAAAAGCGACTGCGCCTTCATGGGGCTTAAGACGGGCGATGAAATAACACAGGAAAAATACGACTACATAGCCGACAATGTGCTCTATACAAGCGCATACAAAAAGGCCGACAGATACATAGGCTTTAAGATGCGCACCGAAAAAGAGGTGCGCCGAAAGCTAAGAGAAGAGGACTTCGGCGAGGATATAACAGAAAGAGTCATCGCCTCCATGCTGAAATACAAATATATAGATGATGAAAGCTATGCCGTAATGTATGCAAGGGACTGCGCAAGGCTCAAAAAATGGGGAAGCGAAAGAATAAAGGCGGAGCTTATGAAAAAGGGCGTTGAGGAAGCCGTTATAGAAAGGGCGCTCGACAGTGCAGGCATAGAGGACACGGAGGAGGTAATAGATCAGCTGCTTGAAAAGCGCATAAAAAATACGCCCATAGATATGAAAGAAAAGCAGAGGCATTTTAACTTCCTTTTAAGACGGGGCTTCAAAAGCGAGGACATAAAAAAAGCTCTTTCAAAATACGAACAGGAGAATTAAATCATGGACAGTAATTTCAAAGCAGGCATAGTATGCTGTTCGGACGGACAGCCGAGAGCAAACGAAAAGGACATAAAAAGGCTTGAGAGCACTCTCAAAGGCATAGGCATAACTCCCGTTTTCAGCCCTTATATATACGAGGACTACAATGTTTTCAGCGCCTGCGCGGAGAAAAGAGCGGAAGCACTCATGGACTTTTACAATGACGATGACATAAAAGCCATATTCGACATATCGGGCGGAGACATAGCAAACGAGGTGCTGGGCTTTCTGGATTTCGAAAAAATAGCAGTAAGCGATAAGAAATTCTGGGGGTATTCCGACCTGAGCACGGTGATAAACGCAATATACAGCAGGACGGGCAAAAGCTCCGTTTTGTATCAGATAAGAAACCTTGTGTACGACCACAGCGAGGAGCAGACAAGGAGGTTTAAAAGCGCTGTGTTTGAAAACGGCAGAGAGCTTTTTGACATAAAATACCGCTTCATACAGGGCGAAAGCATGGAAGGCGTTGTGGTAGGCGGAAACATACGCTGTCTTTTAAAGCTTGCAGGCACGGAATATTTCCCCGACACAAGGGACAAAATACTGCTTCTCGAGGCATGGCACGGAAGGCCCGCTCAGATGACGGCATACCTCAATCAGCTTAAATATATGGGCGTTTTTGAAAATGTGAGAGGAATACTTCTGGGCACATTCATGGTGATGGAAGCCGAAAACAGCAAGCCCGACATCATAGAGCTTGTAAAAAAATGCGCAGGCGAAAATGTGCCGATTGCCAAAACCCGGGAAATAGGCCACGCCACGGACTCAAAGGCGATAGTTATTGGGGAGTATATGAGGCTTGAAGGAGAGAAGGCGTGAAGGGATTGTTTGATATTTTTTGATGAGCTGAAGCCACCCATTCGGGTGGCTTCACATATTTTATGATCTGTTGTGCTTACCTACATGTCAGTTTTCTTGCTTTACAGCGTTATTTTTTACACCTATATCTGCCCAGTCGGAGACATTGCACTGACCGTGTTCATTATTGCCCACGGCAACAACGGTGCCATCCGATTTTAAGCCTACTGTATGAAAAATTCGAGCAGAAACAGCAACAATATCTCTCCAATCAGAAACATTACATTGTCCATCTTCATTATAACCTGCAGCCACAACAGTACCATCTAACTTTAAACCTACTATATGCCCCAAACCGGCAGAAACAGCAACAATATCCTTCCAGTCCGAAACATCACATGGTGCGTCACCGGCAGTAACAACAGTACCGTCTGATTTTAAGCCTACTGTATGATGATAACCTGCAGAAACGGCTACAATATCTTTCCAGTCCGAAACATCACACTGTCCATATTTGTTATCACCAACAGCCACAACAGTACCGTCTGATTTTAAGCCTACTGTATGAAATTCACCTGCAGAAACTGCTACAATATCCTTCCAGTCCGAAACATCACACTGTCCGTAATCATTATTACCGGTAGCTACAACAGTGCCGTCTGATTTCAAGCCTGCTGTATGAATTCTACCTGCAGAAATAGCAACAATATCCTTCCAGTTTGAAATATCACACTGTCCTTCATCATTATTGCCTGTTGCCACAACTGTACCGTCCGATTTTAAGCCTACAGTAGTAAACCAAGTTCCTGCTGATACAGCGACAATATTATCCCAATTTGATACATTACATTGTTTAAATTCATTATCACCAACAGCTATAACAGTACCGTCGTATCTTAATCCTACAGTATGTGAAATACCTAAAGATATTTTATTTTGTAATTCTGCTGTATTTTTTTGTGTTTCGGGAAGTATTAAATTAAGTTTTTCTTCCGAGTCTTTATACCCGTCTAATTGTATAAATTCATTTCTGGCTTGTATATAATCATTATTTTCCAATAGCTTAACTGCATTTGAATATTTATAGAATTATAAATCTATTGAATAAAATGCTCTTCCAACTGCAGTGTTCACGAACCAAACTATTTTACCATCAGTATAAATCGGCTGACAATCTTCAGATAATGCAGAATGTTTAATACTTTTTATTTCTGACAGCATATTTCCATTTCCATCAACCTCTGCATATTTAACCCCATAATCAATACCCCAACTCCAGCCATTACTCTTAAATTCCTGCCATAAAACAACAAATCTATTATCAGATAATTTGACTATATAAGGAACACTCGCCTGCATATTCTTGCTAATACAATTTGAAAGTTTTATTTGTTTTACATTTTCATCAGAGAAATCAGATTTATCTGCCACCAAAAGTATAACATCATATTTGTTGCTTGCACCCGGTTCATATTCTTCAATATATCCGCTCATAAATTTTGACGCAACATAATTTAATTTGCTTTGATCTGCTGATGTTATTGCAACAAGATAACTTGTATCAGAAACTTCCAATCCCCCTACTCGTGTACATGTGTAATTAACTCCTATATCTCCGGGAATTTTGTAAATAAGATTTTCAATTTCATTTTCGTTATCAATTTTATCTTCATTTGCAACCAGTTTATTAAGAACTACTCCTCTCGGATACCCATCACCCAAATCTGATAAAACAAATTCTTTGCCATCGAATTTTACAAACTGAGAAAAAGAATGCCTTACATGATTAACCTGAAATAAATCCAAACTATTTTTAACTTTCATTGTTTCTGTGTCTAATAAAATAGTTAAAGAGGATTGGTGGTTTAATCCATCTTCGCTTGTGTACCTTTCCCTTGAAGTATGAACTACTAGTTCATGATCATTTTCTGCTAATGAAACAGAACCAGCATCAAATGGCTTAGTGGTAAAACACATACCCCCTGTGATGGTAGCATGGGATATTTCATTAAAATCTTTGTCGTATTTAATTATTCTGATAACTTCTTTATTATCATTTTCTTCAATATTATTATTGCCAAAAACTATATAATTATAATCTTTACCTGAGTAGAAACCGCCAAATTTGTCAAATGTAAAATTGATTGTATGTGATTCTATTAGTTCATAGGACTTTTTGCTGTATTTTTCAATATAAATACTTTTATTCTCGTTATTGGCATCAACAACATTTATGTAGGAATCACAATAGACAAATGTAGTATTCTTACTTCCTGATGAGGGATTTTTTACTCCCTTCTCCATTTTATTATATGTCAAGGTATATTCACTGTTGCTAATTATTGTATTTTCATTCATATTGGTGTATATGTAAACTGTATTATCATCTTCCAAAAGTTCTATCCTGAAATTGAGCAAATCTCCCAAATCTCTAAGTTTAAAATAGCTATTTCCATCAATATTATATGCATTTACTCTGTGAACACTTCCATCAACAGAAATATCAACAACAGTCGAAACCGCTTTCCTTGCACTAAAATAATTTAGCTCATATTCCCCATCATAAGGCAAACCAATTTCTATTTCTATCATATTTAAATTTTTATTCCAGCTCACATCAAATTGAGATGTTGTAGATTTTAATAAATATGCTAAATCCCTAAGCTTGAAATAATTATAGCCATCAAAATTATAACTTTGAAGTGTATAAATTCCGTTCATTGAAGTTATATCATTAACACACATATCTACATTTTTGTATTTTAAGGATTCTGCATAAGTATTTAACGAAAAAATAGTTAGAATAAATATTACAGTAAATGCAATTATAGCTCTAAATTTCCTTTGCATAAATTTCTCCTCTCTAATTTAACTTAAGCTTAACTATAGCTAGCCATACTTAGGCTTAACTATTATTAATCTTTATTTATAAACAACTGTTTTAGTATTGGCTTCCAAAGTCACATCAACATTTAAATTATTACCTAAAGCTTTGGAAGGTATATATACGGCTGTCTTTTATTTCAGCTTTTAATCTGTTTTCCATAAGCTGAGATTTACCGTCTATAATCATACATGGACTTCCTGCTGTTAACTTAACTATCTTGTTATTTACATTGATAGTGGTTTCCTTTGTTTCAGCGTCCCAAGAGATAAGCTTGCTTGTATATAGGATGTTGCATCAATTGTATAGCTTTTATCTCCTACAATAATATTACTGCTTTCAGTTACTCAATATGCAATATTTTCATTTTCTAAATATCGTTTTATATTCACGCCAAGTACTTTGTCTAAAAATCTGTATCGTATGTTTTAAAAATAAGTACATTTGCTAACATAAAAGCAAATAATACAATTGGCCCCAAAAAAAACATAGTTAATGTTCCTTCAACCCAGTCCCCAGGGGATGTTTCTTCAACAATTACGCTAAAACATGATCGTATTTCTTTAATTACATAATGCGCAAACACTGATGAACCTATTGTAGTTATTATGTTTACAATGATTAAATAGCATTTAACAGATTCTTTATATAGATGTTTAATGGAAACAAAACAGTTTAATACGGTGAGA
Organism: uncultured Clostridia bacterium; assembly: GCA_947632235.1. Taxonomy (GTDB): domain Bacteria; phylum Bacillota; class Clostridia; order Lachnospirales; family CAG-274; genus Gallispira. The sequence continues at coordinate 324 of CANROO010000109.1, read as the reverse complement.
AGTATTAAAATTACTTCAATCACTATTAGGACTTTTGCTATGACCATGGCTCCAAACATCACTAAAGCCATTATAATAAGAGCTATGATAGCTATAACTGATATAGGAATAACGTATATTACCATGATAATTTCCTCCCTGTAAAATTTTTTTGCAAACTTCAAATTGTTACCATTTTGTATCAATTAGGTAAGTCCCCTATCCCATAGGAACAGGGGGCTTACTCAATGAATAAATCTTATGAAACAGCTAATGATTTTATACTACCTTATAAATAGCAGTTTTGGTTTCAGCATCCCAGTCAACCTTCACGTCAAGGGCAGT
>CANROO010000108.1 GCA_947632235.1 uncultured Clostridia bacterium | reverse complement strand
CGGTTACAAGACACTTAGAGCAGACGAGGGCGCTCATCCCGTTATCGACCTTGAGAGCCAGTTCGCAGGCTTCAATGTAGATGCTGACTACTGGTACTTCAAGGGCATTGAGATGAAGAACTCCGTAGATAATGAAAAGGCATTCGGCTTAGGCGGCAACCATGTAGTAGTTGAGGATTGTGTATTCCACGACAACGGTACTACAGGCTTCCAGATCAGCCGTATCAACAGCAAGGATGAGCTCATCGTTGACTGGCCTTCATTCAACTTGATCAAGAGCTGTGAGTCCTTCAACAACATGGACTCTTCAAAGAACAATGCCGACGGCTTCGCAGCTAAGCTTACAGTTGGCTACGGCAATGTATATGAGGATTGTATCTCTCACCACAACCTTGATGACGGCTGGGATTGCTACACCAAGATCAACTCCGGTGCTATCGGTCCTGTAGTTCTTGAGAACTGTATCACATACAAGCAGGGCTACAGACTCCAGGAGGACGGCTCCGACAGCGATTTCCTTGCTACATCGGGCGGTAACGGATACAAGCTCGGCGGTGAGGGTATCTACGTTAAGCATATGCTTAAGGATTGTATTGCATTCAATTGTAAGGCAAACGGTATCGATACCAACAACAACCCCGCTCTTAAGCTCAGAAACGTTATCACTTATGACAACAGCGGTTACAACTTCTCGCTTTACTCCAATACTCCCAGCTCACTTGTAAAGGACGGCAGCGGATTTGACGAGGACGGCAGAGTTTACAAGTTCGATTACGATATGGAAGGCGTTGTATCTGCAGGTACAAGGTCTGTCGACAGAATAGGAAGTCTTAACGAAGAGTGCGGTTTCGGCAACATAAGCGACAAGCCTATGCTCAGCGAGAAGAACTACCTCAAGGTCGTTCCCGAGGGCGTATTCCTTGAATACAGCTACAAGGACGGCGACAGCGACAAGACAGAGAAGTACCTTAACGAGAGCAATTATAAGGGAGCAAACAGCATTCCTTCATCAAACGGCTACGTTAAGGATGCAGAGCCCGGTACTATCACGGGTAAGGACGGCAAGACATATACTTACACTAACTTCAGTCTTTCCGAAGGCGCTGACATCTGGGATGACGCAGTTGATTTCAAGTCAACAGACTTCCTTGCAACAGCACCCGGTCAGAGATATCAGAGAAATGAAGACGGCAGCTACAACCACGGCGACTTCCTTGCAAGAGTTGAGCCTTATGTTCACAATGCAGAGGATATCGTTACACTTCCCGACTATCTTGGCGGCGAAGGCGGTGTAGGCATCGGCGAGACCGAGAGCACATCATCACCGGTTGTTGAGCCTTCAACATCACAGCCCGCTACAAGCGGCGGCTCAAGCAGCGGCAGCTCAGGCGGCGGCGGTGGCGGCGGCGGAAGAGGCCCCGCTTCAACTGCAACCACTCAGGCAACAACTACAGCAGAAGCAACCACAGAAGCTGGCTCAGAGGCATCTACAGATGCAGTAACAGGCGATACAGGTTCATCATCAACAGCTCCCGTACTCACTGTTCCTGTTGAGGTTAAGATCAACTCTAAGGATATCAAGGTTAACGGCAAGACATACACCATGGATGTTGCTCCTTATATCCAGACAGCATCTAACTCTACAATGGTACCTCTCAGATTTGTTGCTATCGCACTTGCAGGCGGCGACATGGCTAAGGCTGACGACAGCTCGTTCATCAGCTGGGATGCAGCAACAAAGACGGCTACTATCAATGCAGGCACAAACAAGATCTCATTTGTTGCAGGTTCACGCGTTTACACTGTAAACGGCAATAACTTCAACATTGCAAATCAGGCTGTTGCAGAGATAGTTGACGGCAGAATGTTTGTACCTTTCAGAACTATAGGTCAGGCTTTAGGCGTACCTGTAGGCTGGGATGCAGACTCAAAGACTGCAAGCTATAATAACGACACAACAAAATAAATTATAGCGCATAGACAGACGGCGGAGCGAAAGCTCCGCCGTTCTGCGTGTTGATAAAATATAAAAAATCAATAACGAACTGTAAGACTTGCAGGCAAGTCTTACACCCTACCACCATTTCGGCACAAAGCAAGCTTTGTTTGAAATGGTCCCCCTCCCCTGAAAGGGGAGGCAAGAATTTGGGGCTGACCGTTGTCCCTCGGCGCCCCCTTTGGGGGAGCTGGCGCCCGAAGGGCGACTGAGGGGGTTATGTACACATAAAACTTTGCGGTGCAATGGCAAGGTGTCAATCCGAAAAGATTGACGGAAGGGTCTTGTTTGTATAAAATACTTTTTTGACAGTCTGGACGGCGGAGCGAAAGCTCCGCCGTTTCTGCGCTGTGCAGGGACTTAAAGCCAAATGCCGTATTTTGCACTGCCGTATGTAGGGGCGAGCATTGCTCGCCCGCGGGAGAGCGCAGCTCTCCCCTACAACGAAAGGTAGTGTAAAGCTTGAAACAAGGCGAAATATTGACAGTCTGTACAAACCCATGTAGGGGCGACCTGTGGTCGCCCGTTTACAGGGCGATATTTTCCGACTTGCTGAAATGTGGAAATAAGTATACCCCGCCCGTCTTATCAATTTCCTTCATCATCTGAAATCAGCATTTTCGGTTACGCCGAAAACCGTACTGCGTGCGTCAAAGTGTATTTTGTAAACAAAATACAATGATAAATCTTTCGGTGCAGTCTTGCAGCCGCCCGCCCCTTGCCAACCTCCCCCTCATATGCTATAATTAACCCAACATCCCGTGAAAGGAGGCGTTTCCATGTCGCAGACGCAATGCGAGTTCTGCTCGCACCTCATATACGATGAGCTCACTCAGACCGACTACTGCGAGGTCAATACAGACGAGGACGAAATGGCGCGCAGCTATTCCCACTCGGACTATTCCTGCCCCTATTTCCACTATTACAGCGAGTACGAAACGGTAAATAAGCAGATATAAGTATGTTTAATGCTGTATTGCCCTCTTTCAATACTGTACAAAAACATATCTCTCAATTTGTAACTAACTCACAAAATTTATATTTTCACATTTTTTTCTTGAATTTACCATAAAAAAATGATATTATAAAAATATGATATTGTGTGATAAATTCCGCTTTCCAAAAGGCGGATGTACACATATTTCCTTGTCAAACCAAGGAAAACTGCCCGCTGCACGACATCGGGGGGCTTTTCTGTGATTTGGCAGATAAGTATGCACGCACGCACAACCGGAAATAAAAAATAATCAATAATGAGGAGGGATAATTGATGTATAAACATACATCACGCACAACAAGACGCTTTATCTCGGTGCTGGTGCTCATTGCTATGCTTTTTCAAAGCTTAGGAGCATCTGCCTTTGCTGAAGAAGGTCCCGGTGAACCCGAAATAACAGGACCTATCGTCAAATTTTTGGACACGGAATATAACGATATATATAATATACAATCCGGTGTTGACTTCTTACTGCGTTTTTCAGCAGGTGCGGCAAGCTCGGAGATAACAGACAATGCGATTCAGCTTTATATTGAGCTGGGCGATTCACCTCTTGAGTTTTCAGAGTTTGCAGACAACGGTTTCACGGAAGGAGCCGTTACGACCTCGAATGATGGTACCGTTACCTATACAATGCATGTCAGGGACGATGGTACAAGATATATTGAGGTTGACAGAAATGCGCTTGTGGAAGGTTCAACGGCAGGCGTTTATCTGCACTGTAGATTTCCCGAGGGCATAACACAAAACGGTAAAAATGTACAAGTAACATTATATTCAAAAGGAGAATATTCCGATCAGCACCTTTCTCAGTGCGGTGTTACAGCTCAGGCTGAACCTTTCTGGGATCACAACAAGTCAGCTAATTACAGCGAGCTTTCTGCATCGGAAGATGAGAAGGGCAATCTTAATCTCTCCGATGATCTTGTGTTTACCATAACCGAATATGACAGCAAGAGATATGATCCCGAAACGGAAACTTTTGACGTACCTACAGCCACAGTTCCCGGTGAGATATATACAAGCAAGTTTGAATATAAAGATGATTATACTTTCCCGGAAGGAATGTATATAGAGATACCTGCGGGTCCCGGAGATAAAAATGCACTTGCTGAGCAGGCGCTCAAGGAAGCTGTAACAGTACCCGAAGGCGCAGTTCTCGAACCTAAAATTTCAGAAGACGGAAAGATAACAGGCTTTACGGTCACTTATTCGGAAAGTATTTCGAGTGAAGAAAAGAAACAGCTTCCTCATTCCGAAACTAAGGTAACAATAAAGAAAGATAACATTACCATTGACGAGAGCTTTAATGGCGGCGATGTTCAGACAAAGCTTCACACCGATTATTATGATTACTTTGGTGAAAAGCACTCAATAGATAAAGATGTAAATGTTAATGTTAAAGTCAATAAGCCTAAAGAGTTCGATCAATACAGTGCATGGGCTATTTCAAAGGAAGTTGACGATGTTGCAGACGAATTCAATAGTTATAATATATATTATGATTCGGGTAATAATTATGTTGTTGCAGGCGATATAATATTATATAAGATAGCTTCCTCCAATGACGGCGACATCACACTCACCGACCATAGCTTCAGCGATACGATTCCCGAAGGTCTCGAGCCGGTTACTCTTGATGAATTTAAAGCAGCAAAGAATAAATTCGAAAAAAATGGTGCATATCAATGGACAGATAAGGATGACGAAGCATCTAAGCATGTTACGGAAGGATATGTTGCATATGCGGGTATAGATAACACAGTTCCAAGCGAGAGAGCGAGTGTTTCATATGACCCTGCTACAAGAACATTCAAGTTTACTGCAGAAACGCTTGAACCCAGAAAGGCAGGAAGTGAAATAGGCGAAACGCTTTATGGTTATGTAGCCCTCAGAGTAACAGATGACTTTGACGGAAGCATAGCTAATACTGCATTTCTTTCAAGCAAGGATTATACCGAAGATGATGACAGCACCGTAAATGTTCATAAAAAGAAACCCGCTCTTGGTATATCCAAGAAAGTAAACGGGCAGGAAAACGGCACATTTACAGCAGGCGAAAAATTTGAATATACTATCGTAATAAACAACAGCGGTTCAGCTGATGCTCACGGTGTTACTTTTGAAGACCCTCTTCCTCCATATGTAAATTATGACGCTGAAAAAGGCTTCACGATAAGCCCGGACGACCAAAAGAGCAAATTCAGCTTTACCGACGGCAAGATAAGCGCTTCGGATCTTGATATGCCTATAGGAAGCAGTATTACAATAACTATTCCCGTTATTGTAAACGAAACATTTACAAATGAGGTTGGTTCGTTTGTAAATACGGCTTCTGTTCGCGAGCCCGAAGGCGAGCCGGTAACTGCTTCGGCTATGGTATATAAAAATCAATTTAATCCCGACAACTTTGTATTTACAAAGACAAGCGACAGCAAGGCAGCAAAGCCGGGAGATACGATAACATATACTATAGAATTCAAAAATCCCAACGGCTCAAAGGTATATACGGAAGATGAGCCTCTTATAATAGAAGATGTGCTTCCCGAGGGTCTTGAGATAGTCGAGGCTTTTGCCGCAAGCGGAGACTTTACTGTTCTTGAAAGAACCGACAATAAGGTAAGCTTTAAATTTGTAGGTGAGCTTAAAAATGAATCCTATAAATTTACCATAAAGGCAAAAGTAAAGGAAGACGCTCCCGAGGGCGTTATCAAGAATACGGCTAGGGTCTATTCTCATGACGGATTTGAAGACGGCAAGGAAGGCTCGGACGGCGGTGTAGATATTCTTGACAAAACGGGCGGTCTTGGCGTAACAAAGGAAGTATACAACTACAAGGGCGAACTTGTTGAAAATGGTATTCTTCCTGATGAAAATGTTAACAACAAGCTTACATTTAGAATAAAGATAACAAATCCTACAGGTTCTGCAAAGAGTGAATTTAATGTTCATGATTTATTATCTACACCCGGAGCTAACATTATTTTTGAAAACGGCGAACTTACTTGCAAAGTCGTAGAAACTAATTTAGCAAGCGGAATAAATGTTGGGGATGTTGTAAAGACAATTTCCGAGTGGAGCGCATATGGCAGTAAAGAATTTGATATAAAATTCTCCAATATGGATGAAAGCGCCGATTATTATAATTCCGGCTTTGCATTAGAAGCAGGCGGTTATATAATTTTAGAATATAGCATCAATACTGCTGAACAGTTTACAAACGGCAGCAATACCGCTTCAGTAGACAGCAGCAGCTATACTGTGCATTTCTTTACAGAGAGCTCTCTTCCTCAGCTCCAGCTTGAAAAGATAGCGCGCAATCAAGAGCTTTATGTTCCGCTTACAAGTGATAAGCAGGAGCTTGCAAATGCGCTCAAGAATATAACCTTTGACTACATGGTAAAGGTTACTGACCTTAACAAGAGTCTTTCGCGCATAGAAGGACTTAAGTTTGTCGATGTACTTCCCGAGGGCGTAGAGCTCACAAGAGATGACCTCCCCGTTGTAAAGTATAATTACGGTGAACCGACAGGCAATAACTGGGGCGATAATTTCCCGGATGGGCTCAACGGCGCATATTCGTTGGATGTGCAGGGCGTTGTTAAGGAAAAAACCGTAACACCGGAAGGCAGAACACAGATAACTGTTTCCTTCAGTGACGGAGGCTATAGCTTCCCTTCGGCTAACGGCGATTTTGGATATCTTTGCCTTATGTATAGGGTAAGATTTACCGATGAAATGGTGCAGAAGATAGTTGACAGCGCTGAAGTGACAGACGGAAAATACTATATCAACTGCGCAGTAAACAACAGCGTGTCCATGACGGCGGATTCGAGCTTTGTCGGACCCGGCGGAGACATCACAGACAGCGAGACAGTTACCGAAGATGTAACCGTAACCGAAAAGAAGATACATCCCGGCATAAGCAAGAAGGGACTTGGTTCATTCAATGTTTCTTCAAAGGGATTTTCGCAGGTAGGCAGTCTTGCAAACGAGGGCTCATATGTAGCTTGGCACATAGTGGTTCAGAACGGTATCAATCAGAGCGCAGACGATTCTGTCCCTATGACCGAATATAGTGTAAAGGATATTCTTCCCAAGCCTTACACCATTATGACTGCCGAAGAGATCAAAGCCCACAGCGCATATGTTGCCGATAAGGGACTTCCCTATACGGACAGCAACGGTAATCCTACAGGCGATAAATATTGGAAACCCGAGATAATAAAGCATAAGGCTGACAATACAGAGGTTTCTCTCGGATATGTTGAGCCTACACTCACACAGAACAGCAAGGGTGAGTGGGAAGCTTCTTGGAACTTTAAGGACGGAGATTTTGTTCTTCAGCCCAAGGAATATATTACCATCGACTTTGCTACAAAGGTGGCAGACGGTGAAAACCCTGTCAGCGGAACCATAACAAACAAGGCGGAGCTCCTTATCAACGGTAAGTATGAGCCCGATAATGTTACAGCCGGTTCCGAGATAGAAGGCGGAATTATCAATTCGGGCGTATTCACATTCCTTGCAATACAAACGGAATCTCACAAGGAAATTGAGTACAACCGCCATGAAGATCATAAATATGATCCCATTGACGACACGGGTATAAGTAATGATGAATTCAATAATTATGTTCAGGGTATGCAGGGCGAGCCCGTTACCTACACTCTCAATGTAAGCAACACATCGTCACAGGATATAAATGAATTCCTCATTATAGACAGACTTCCGTTTGTCGGCGATATAGGCGTCATCACCAGCATGTCAAGAGACACGGCGTTTGATGTTTATTGGGGCGAATTTGTTTCGGCAGGCATATATGACCAAGGCGACGGTCTTGTTACAGACCTTACAGGCAAAGTTGCTCTCTCATTCTCAAAGGACAGAACGACAACATTCAATAATACCGCTCTTGACTGGAAGGGACAGAGCGATGCTGTAAAGGACTGGATATCCAAGGATCAATTTGATGCCTTAAGTCCGTCCGAAAAGCAGGAATATAAGCTTGTTAGGTTCGATTTTGAAGATTCACAGATAATACAGCCCACGCAGAAAGTGAAAGTAAAATTCACGGGTATTGTTCCCGAGGATGTTACTGAGCTTGGCGAGAGCAATATTGCATGGAACAACTTCGGCTATACCTACAGAGGTACAAAGGGAGATACACCTACTCTTACAGCAGAACCCGCAAAGGTCGGCGTATGGGTAAAGGGTGAGGAAACCAATGCAAAGATAACAGTTAACAAGACTTATATTTCTTCAGAAGGCAGTACAAAGACATTCCGCTTCGGTATCTTTGATGAAAACGGCAAGCTCGTTGCAGCCAAGACTATTGAAATTACAGGTTCCGAAGAAGGAGTTACCAAGTCTGTTGAATTTAAGAATCTTAAGTATGATTTCAAGAAGGGTACTAAATATTATGTATACGAAATTGATATCAACGATAAGATCATAAATGCCGGAGAAAATGACGGTATTGTTGTAGACTACCGTAATAATGAAGTAGAACTCAAGGGTGATAAGACAAAGGCGGAAGTTGATATTATAAACTCCGAGACAACAACGGAGACCTCAACCGAGACTTCAACCGAAACCTCAACCGAGACCACTACTACCACGACTACGGAAACAACGACAACCACGACAACCGAAACTACAACGACCACAACAACGGAGACCTCGACCGAGACGACAACGACTACCACAACGGAGACGACAACAACGACTACGACCGAGACCTCCAC
>CANROO010000107.1 GCA_947632235.1 uncultured Clostridia bacterium | reverse complement strand
GCCGCGGCAAGGCGCGAATTTACCATTTTCAGCATGACAAACTTTGTGGATATGATAATGGTAAATTCGCGCCTTGCCGCGGCAGGCTTTGACGGCGATGCCATTCAGGCGCTCTACGGTCAGCTGAACGGAAAATATGTCACTCTTACCACTATGCCCGTTGCCATTTCAACGGCAATAGCTACGGCTGTCATACCCAGTATAGCCGCCAGCATGGCAAGGAAGGAGCACAGCATAGTTCAGTCCAAGGTAGACACGGCGTTAAGGGTCACAATGATAATATCCATACCTGCGGCGGCAGGCTTGGGAGCACTCGGCAGTCAGATACTCGCCATGCTCTTCCCCAGCTATCCGGACGGCGGAAAGCTCATAACGGTAGGCTCCATAAGCGTTATTTTCTTAGCCCTGAGCCAGATATCAACGGGTGTTCTTCAGGGCATAGGCAAGGTCAAAACGCCTGCCTTCAACGCCTTGTGGGGTGCGCTCACAAAGATACCCGTAAACTATGTGCTCATTGCCATACCGGGCATAAATGTAGTGGGCGCGGTAATAAGCACGACCGTGTGCTATATAGTGTGCAGTATACTCAACTTCAGGGCTCTTGTGAAGGCAACCAAGGTAAAGCCCGACTATACGGGTATGCTTTTAAAGCCGGGCGCTTCGGCTATAGTGATGAGTATTTCCGCAATATTGGTGTATTACGGCATATACAGCGTGTTTCCGCATAACACGCCCGTCACGCTTTTGGCAATAGTCATAGCCATGGGCGTATACTTTGCTTTTATGATACTTATAAAGGGATTTACAAGAGATGACCTTAGGATGATGCCCTGCGGTGCTCGCCTTACGGCATTTCTTGAAAAAATAAACAGGATTTAGGAGGCTCTTATGGAAGCTCTGCTCGATGTAATGCTTGACCTTCTTAACGGTCTTAACAAGGATCTTACGGTATTTATAATATCCATGATACCCATTCTGGAGCTGAGGGGCGGACTTATTGCCGCCGCAGTGTTAAGAGTGCCTTATATAAGGGCGCTCATGCTCTGCATGATAGGCAATATAATACCCATACCCTTCATACTGCTTTTTATAAACAAGATATTTGATGTCTTAAAGAAATTCTCTCCTACGAAGGGCATTGTGGAAAAGCTTGAAAACCGCGCTCTGGGAAAGAGTGATACCATTCAGAAATACGAATTCTGGGGGCTTATGCTCTTTGTGGGCATACCGCTTCCCGGCACGGGAGCGTGGACGGGCTCGCTTGTGGCGGCGCTTCTCAGGATAAAGCTCAAAAAGGCCGTTCCCGCCATTTTCCTGGGCATACTGCTTGCCTGCGCCATAATGAGCTTTGTCACCTACGGACTTCCGCTCATAATACAGTATGTATTCTGATTATTAAGAAAAGCGTAAATATGAATTTTGCTATTGCATAAAAATGGCTTAATTAGTATAATAAATATAATAGTACAAATTATTCCAAAGAATATGAGGTGTTTATAAATGAGTTTTCTGGAGAAAGTTTTCGGTTCCTACAGCGACAAGGAAATAAAGAAAATAATGCCTATAGTAAATAAAATAAATTCGCTTGAGCCCGAAATGGAGGCCTTGAGCGATGATGAGCTCAGAGCCAAGACAGACGAGTTCAGAGCACAGCTTGCAGACGGCAAGACGCTTGACGACATACTCCCCGAGGCCTTTGCCGTTGTGAGGGAGACCTCAAAGAGAGTGCTCGGCTTAAGACACTTTGATGTTCAGCTCATTGGCGGTATAGTGCTCCATCAGGGCAGGATAGCCGAGATGAAAACAGGCGAAGGAAAGACTCTTGTTTCCACCTGTCCCGCTTATCTCAATGCGCTTACGGGAAACGGCGTGCATATCGTGACGGTAAACGAATACCTTGCCAAAAGAGACGCGGAGGAAATGGGCAAGGTGCATCAGTTCCTCGGCCTTACGGTCGGCGTTATACTTCACGACCTTGAAAGAACGGAAAGACAGGAGGCCTATAACTGCGACATAACATATGCCACAAACAATGAGCTTGGATTCGATTACCTCAGAGACAATATGGTAGTTTACGAAAAGGACCTTGTTCAGAGAGGTCTGCCCTTTACCATAATCGATGAGGTGGACTCCATACTCATAGACGAGGCAAGAACGCCCCTTATAATTTCGGGTCAGTCCGACAAGTCCACAAAGCTCTATGAGCTTGCGGACGTATTTGTAAAGACTCTTACAAAGGGCAGGATACTTAATGAAGACGAAGCTATGAACCCCCTCATAAGAGAAGAGCTCAAGGAGGAGGGCGACTTTGTAGTAGACGAAAAGGCAAAGACGTCTACCCTCACTCAGCAGGGCGTTGAAAAGGCGGAGAAATTCTTTAATGTGGAGAACCTCTCCGATCCCGAAAATATGGCGCTTCAGCACCATGTCAACAACGCTCTTAAGGCAAACTACAATATGTTCAAGGATCAGGACTATGTTACCGAGAACGACAAGGGCGAGCCTGAAATTGTGATTGTAGATACATTCACGGGCAGAATGATGCCCGGCAGGAGATATTCGGACGGTCTGCACCAGGCTATAGAGGCTAAGGAGCATCTGGAGGTAAGGCGCGAGAGCAAGACGCTTGCCACTATCACCTTCCAGAACTTCTTTAATAAATATGCCAAGAAATCGGGCATGACGGGTACCGCGCAGACAGAAGAAGCCGAGTTCAGAGCCATATACGGCATGGATGTTGTGTGTATCCCCACAAATATGCCCGTCATAAGAAAAGACTTAAACGATGTTGTTTATCAGACACAGGCTGCTAAGTACAGAGCCGTTATAAAGGAGATAATAGAGTCCCACGAGAAGGGACAGCCCGTGCTTGTGGGTACGGTAAATATCGAAATTTCCGAGATGCTCGGCAATATGCTGAGGCGCGAGGGCGTAAAGTGCGAGGTGCTCAATGCCAAGAACCATAAGCGCGAGGCAGAGATCGTTGCAATGGCAGGCGAAAAGGGCGCCGTTACAATAGCTACCAACATGGCAGGCCGTGGTACCGATATAAAGCTCGGCGAGGGCGTTGTAGAGGTAGGCGGACTTAAGATAATAGGTACGGAAAGACATGAATCAAGGCGTATAGACAACCAGCTTCGAGGCCGTTCGGGCCGTCAGGGAGACCCCGGCGAGTCCAAGTTCTATTTATCGCTTGAGGACGACCTTTTAAGGCTCTTCGGCTCCGAGAGAACAGCCGAGATGATAAAGAAGCTCGGTCTTCCCGAGGACGAGCCCATAGAGGCAAAAATGCTCACAAAGACTATAGAGAACGCACAGAAAAAGGTAGAGGGCAACAACTTCTCAGCCAGAAAGCGTCTGCTTGACTACGACCAGGTGAACAACGAGCAGAGAGAGATAATATATGCCCAGAGGAAGGAAGTGCTCTTAGGTGCCGACCTCAAGGACAAGATACTAAATATGGTAAATGAAGTCATATCGAGATGCGCTGATAAGGTTTGCCTCAATGCCGATGCTCCCGAGGAGTGGGATATGGCAGAATTCAACGAGCTTTTAAGACCATACTTCAACTTTGAGTCCATGTATATTTTAAGCGATGAGGACAAAAACAAGCTCACAAAGGAACAGCTCGTAGAGAGAGTATACAACGATGCCGTTGTAAAGTATGACAAGAAGGAAGCCGAATACGGCGCAGAGATGATGAGGGAGCTTGAAAGAGTTGTAACCCTCAGAGTTGTAGATACCAAGTGGATGGCGCATATAGACGATATGGATCAGATGCGTCAGGGTATCATGCTCAGGGCATTGGCTCAGAGAGATCCTCTCATTGAGTATCAGTTTGTAAGCTACGATATGTTTGAGGAGCTTTCAAACAATATACAGAACGATATTGTAAAGACATTGTACAATATAAGAATTATGACTCCCGAGCAGGAACTTGAAAGAGAACAGGTTGCAAAGCCCACATCCACCAACAGGGACGAGAGCGCGGGAGGCACAACAAGAGTCAGAAAAGAAGCTAAAGTCGGCAGGAACGATCCCTGCCCGTGCGGAAGCGGAAAGAAGTACAAGCACTGCTGTGGCAGGTCTGCATAAGCTTTTTATCGGGGCTGTGCAAAATTGTTTGATTTTGTGTCAGCCCTCTCTTTTTAGAAAGGTGATTTTATGATATTTGAACTTGACCAAATGGCAACGGAGCTGGCTCCGTATGAAAACAGCCTTAAGGAGCTTGAAAGATCCTTGAGCATAGACGATGCAAAGCAGAAAGTGGCGGAGCTTGAAGAAATAGCGGGCGATCCCGATTTCTGGAACGATATGGAAAAGGCGCAGAAAAATCTGCAGCAGACCAAACAGCTCAAAAACAAAATAGAGGGCTTCGACAAGCTAAAAACGAAGTATGACGACCTTCTCACGCTCATTGAAATGGGCAACGAGCTGGACGACGATTCCGTTGTGGACGAGGCAAAACAGATGCGCGAGGAATTTGAAGAGGGTTTTGAACATCTCAGAATATCAACTCTTCTTAGAGGGCAGTATGACCACTGCAATGCCATTGTCACATTACATTCGGGCGCAGGCGGAACGGAAGCCTGCGACTGGGTTTCAATGCTCTACAGAATGTATAGCCGTTGGGTAGAAAAGCAGGGCTTCGGCTTTGAACTCATGGACTATCAGGAGGGCGATGAAGCGGGCATAAAGTCCGTCACATTCATGGTAACGGGCGAAAACGCCTACGGCTATTTAAAGGGCGAAAAGGGCATACACCGCCTTGTCAGGATTTCCCCCTTCGATGCCAGCGGAAGAAGGCATACATCTTTTGCAAGCTGTGATGTTATGCCCGAAATAGACGATGAAATAGAAGTCGAGATCAACTCCGACGATCTGAGGATAGATACCTACAGATCAAGCGGTGCGGGCGGTCAGCATGTCAACAAGACCTCCTCCGCCATAAGAATAACGCATATCCCCACAAACACCGTTGTGCAGTGCCAGAACGAGAGAAGCCAGTTCCAGAATAAGGATATGGCTATGAAGATGCTCCGCGCAAAGCTCTATGAGCTCAAGCTCAAGGAGCAGGGCGAAATGCTCGAGGGCATAAGGGGCGAGGTAAAGGACATTGCGTGGGGCTCCCAGATAAGGAGCTATGTCTTCCACCCCTACAATATGATAAAGGACCATAGAACAAACGCCGAAACAGGCAATGTCCAGCCCGTAATGGACGGCAATTTGGATCTTTATATAAATGCGTATTTAAAATGGATAAATGAATAAGTGATAAATGAAAACTCCCGTACGGCGGGAGTTTTTTGTGGTAATGAACTATAATTGTTATATAAATTATTGCGGGCGTGCAATACACTCCCTTACAAGCGATTAGCTCACATAGTGGTTTGTAGGGGCGTGCATTGCACGCCCGATCTATAATATTGTGTGTGCTTATTTTATCTGTTTTTAATTAAGTCTTTCACAAGAGCGGATATATTTTCGAGCTGTTTAGTATTCAGTTTTTTTATATCTTCATAAATTTCGCCCAGTTTGTTTGGGTCTGCGGCAGTTCTGTCAAAGAAGTCCTTTGGTGAAATATCGAGGTATTCGCATATGTAAAAGAATACCTGCATTGACGGAAAGGATTTTTTATTTTCAATTCTGTTTATATAGCTTTCATTCTGTCCGAGCGCAAGGCTCATCTCTCTTGCGGAAACATTTTTCTGTTCTCTCAATTCCGAAAGCCTTTCGGCAAAATAATTCTCATACATATCACTACCCCCTTTATAAGATATTATATGCCATATACATATGCAATATGAGATAATAAAAACCATATTTTTGTTGACATAAGATATTAAATATCGTATAATAAAATAAATTGGATTTTAAATGTCTTTTTGTTTGTATGACATTTACTAAAGTCCTAAAAGAACTAAAGGAGGTTAAAAATATGGTAAAAACAATAAGTACAAAGGAATTTGCAAAAAAATTTAATTGCAGTGAAAGTTCCGCAAGAAAATATTGCAAAGAAAATTTGCTTACTGTAAAGGCGTTTAAGGATTCGAGCAATAAATGGTGTATACCCGAAAATGCCGAACCGCCTATTTCGTTACATAATGCAAAGAAACAATAAATAAGGAGGAGTTATAATGAAACTAAAAAAAACAACAAGCTTTATTCTGTCTCTTATCGTGGCTTTATCAAACTTTAATATGTGTTTTGCGGATACACTTAATACTTCACCTGAGATATTAGACGAAAATGTTGTATCGGGAGCAAGCGTCAGCGTTAAAAGAACTAAGAGTTTAGCTGCTAAATCCGACACGGACTTCGCCTATCCCGCTGAAGGCGGATATATATATTTTGATGAGTCAAGTAAACATATAACAGGCTGTGATCCCGAAGTTACTCGTGTTGTTATACCGGAAGAAATATACGGTGTTCCGGTAATATATATAGGAGAGCATGCCTTTGAAAACTGCAAAAATTTGCAGGAGGTTGTTATTAATGGTAATTTAATAAACGGAATACAATTCAATGCTTTTAAAAATTCGGGTATAAAAAGTATTGTAATACCCGACAATGTAACACAGCTGGGTAGTGAAGCCTTTGCTAATTGTGATGAACTTACGGATGTGTATATATCTAAAGGAATTTATAGTATTGGTCGAAGTGCTTTTAACGGTTGTAATAAGTTAAAAAATGTAACGGGAATGGAAGGCGTAACAGATATTGGTAGTTTTGCATTTACTGGCTGTCCAATAGAAAGCATTGAATTGCCTGATGTTTTAGTACGAATAAACGAAGGTGTATTTAGCGGGTGTAAATTTTTAAACAATGTTGAGTTGCCCATAAAATTAAAAACCATAGGTAATAGGGCGTTTGCAAATTGTTCGTCATTGACGGAAATAGAGCTTCCCGATACCGTTACCACTTTAGGAGAAGAAGCTTTCAATGGCTGTACAAATTTAAAAAGAGTTGTGCTTTCGAACAGCTTGAAGCAATTACAGCAGTATACATTCAGACATTGTGATAATGTTGTGAGCTATGTTATACCCGACAGTATAACAAAAATTGGAACGGATACGCAAATGCAAAGCGGAAAAGTCGTATGGACCATGCCATTTGACTATACGGTGGAAGAAGCGTCAAATATAACATTTTATGTCAACAAAAATTCTTACGCATATAAGTGGGCGCAAGGAAAAGGATATAAACTTTCTTCTTTGGAAGATCTGTATAAATGTGACCTGAATGAAGACGGCTATGCAACCGCAGTGGACGCAATGCTGGTTTCACAGCTGTCTACGGGCAGTTTGACAGATGAAAATCTTTACAGCAAGGCAGATATTAACAATGACGGCAAAACAACGGCAAAGGATGCAATGCTTGTTGCAAGATTTGCCAATAATGCTGTTTTCAGTATAACAGAACAGGAGGAAAAATAATATGAATACATTTAAAAGACTGGTGTCAATTATTACCGTTATTGCCGTATTTATGACAACAATAACAACCATAAATACATTTGCGGCTGATACAAGTATCAGCGTTAATATAGAAGGAAGCGCAGAAATAGGCAGTGATATTCATTGTAAAATAGAGCTTGAAAATAATACGGGCTGGGGAGCAATGCAGTTCGATGTTGTTTATGACAAAAACATAGTTGAATATGTAAGTTACAGCAACGGTCCCGCTCTTGAAGGCGCAATGACGGCAAATTATGGTGAGCATGAAGGATATTTTACGGTATTTGCCTTTACAGGCGGGGATAATATAACAAAAAACGGAACGATAGTAGATATTGTTTTCAGAGCAAAAGCTGAAGGCACTTCGGATATAACATTGAGGATGGTTGATTTTGCCGATATCAATGTTAATGATATTGTTTGCCAGCTTAATAATGGTACGGTTAATGTTGTTCCGAAGGCAACAACGTCTTCGTCTACGACAACCACCACAACCACAACGACGACAACTACTACAACAACTACAACAACCACCACAACAACAGAGACTACAACTCAACCTACAACAACGACTGTAACATCAACACAAGCAACTACAAAGGCACCAACGACACAAACAACTACAAAAGAGCCGACAACACAGACAACAACAAAGGCGACAACAACACAGACAACAACAAAGGCTGAACCTACAACTCAGCCGACCACAACGACCGTAACAACACAGACGACTACAAAGGCGCCTACTACACAGACAACAACAAAGGCGGCGACAACACAGACAACAACTAAGGCTGAGCCTACCACTCAACTCACGACCGCAGCACCTACAACCGTAACAACTACCCAAGCGACCACTAAAGCACCCGTAACACAGGCTGCAACACAGAGCGTAACGGAGAAGGCTACCGAAACTACAACAAAGGCTGTCGTGACAGAAACAGGTACGGAAACCACTACAAAGAAGCCTGCCACAGGCGGAAGAGGTCCTTCGGGCGGTGGTGGTGGTTCATCATCGTCATCAAATATAACTACTACAGAAGCCACAACTGCAAAATCTGAACCTAAAACAGAGGCGACCACAGCAAAGGCAGAGCCGAATATAACGGGCAAGGAAACAGTACCCAACACAGTACCCGAGGTTAAAGTTGCTATAGGCAAGGATGTAATAAGCATTGACGGCAAGGACTATAAAATGGATGCCTCGGCTTACATACAGTCAGAGTCAAATTCAACGCTTGTGCCCTTGAGATTTGTAGCAGTCGTGCTTTCGGGCGATGACATAGAAAATG
>CANROO010000106.1 GCA_947632235.1 uncultured Clostridia bacterium | reverse complement strand
AAGCCTCGGGCTGATAATAGTCGTAATAGCTCACAAAATACTCTACGGCATTGTCGGGGAAAAACTCCTTGAACTCGTTGTAGAGCTGTGCCGCAAGTGTCTTATTGTGCGCTATCACAAGGGTTGGCTTGTTTATTTTTTCTATTAT
Source organism: uncultured Clostridia bacterium (assembly GCA_947632235.1). Taxonomy (GTDB): domain Bacteria; phylum Bacillota; class Clostridia; order Lachnospirales; family CAG-274; genus Gallispira. Next base: position 8,668 of record CANROO010000106.1, on the reverse strand, counting down.
GTTTGCCATGGTGAAGGTCTTTCCGCTTCCCGTAACGCCTAGGAGCGTCTGGAATTTCTTTCCGCTTTTAAGTCCTTCGGTAAGCTTTTCTATCGCCTGAGGCTGGTCGCCCGTAGGCTTGAATTTTGAAACCACTCTAAAGTCGCTCATATCATCAACTCCTATTAAAAGAGTATACCACAACACAATATATAAATCAACAGATATTAGAATTTTTTTTCGAAAAAAATGCAAATTAGAACAAATTTTTTAAAAAATGTCAGGGCAATAAAAAACGGCTGTTTTCAGCCGTTTTAATCTTTTAATTATATAGACAGCGCTATTCCCTCCATAAGGAGCTGTTCCGCTCCCGTCTTGTCCACATCCTTGGAGAGTATTATTTCGCTTAATATTATCTGCCTTGCAGTACCCATAAGCTTTTTTTCTATGTTGGAAAGGCTCTTGTTCCTTTCCCTCACAAACAGAGTCTTGAATACCTGCATCACCTTGAACAGGTCGCCCGTTTTGAGCTTTGCCATGTTGTCCTGATAGCGCTGGTTCCAGTTGTCGGACATCTCTATAATATCGGCATCCTCGACAATGTGCATAACATCCTCGGCAGAAACGATATTTCTGAGACCGCACTTTTCGGCTTTTTCCACAGAGACCATAATCTTGAGATTGCTTACGGGTATCTTAAGAACATAATATGTTATGGTCTTTCCGTCAATATCTCTGTCCTCGATATTTTCTATAACACCTGCTCCGTACATGGGGTATACCACTCTGTCACCGATGCTGTACATATTGTCATGCCTCCTTTCGATCTTAAAAAATATTACTTCGATAATATATTAACACAATTTTTTTGACTTTGTAATAATATTTATTCACAACTTATTTTTTTCATTTTTTTGCAAATTATACAAACCGAAAAAATTTTTTGTTTAATTTAAACAAAAAAGGGAAAGTTTTCACTTTCCCTTTGCCAAAACTGTCAATAAAACAGTCCTGAATTGTACACTACAAGTATATTTAATCAAGTGTCTTAAAAGTTAATTTTGTGTGAATTTTGCAAGCTTTTCAAGAACATTCATGGCAGAACCGTCATCTATTGACTTTTCAGCCTTCTTTATACCCTCTGCCATGTTGTCTGCAAGTCCTGCAATATATATTGCCGCGCCTGCGTTCATGAGCACAACATCTCTCTTGGGGCCCTTTTCGCCCTTTAATATATTCTTGGTTATAACTGCGTTTTCCTCGCCTGTTCCGCCCTTTAAGTCCTCTGCCTCTGCGCGGGCTATGCCGAAGTCCTCGGGCTTTATGTCATATGTTGTTACATTACCGTCCTTTATCTCGGACACATGAGTTGTGCCTGCAACGGTTATTTCATCGGTGCATCCGCCGCCGCACACTACCATGCCTCTTTCAACGCCCATTGCGCACATAGCCTTTGCAAGAGGCTCGGTGAGGCTGTCGCTGTATACGCCTATGAGCGCGCCCTTAGCGTTGCTCGGATTTGAAACGGGGCCGAGAATATTGAATACCGTTCTTATGCCTATTGACTTTCTTGCCTGTCCCACATTCTTTATTGCCTGATTGAATATAGGCGCGAACATAAAGCCCATGCCTGTTTCCTCTATACATTTTTCAACCTTGTCTGCGTCAAGCATGATGTTTATGCCGAGGGCTTCAAGACAGTCTGCCGCTCCGCTTCTGCTGGATATGGCTCTGTTGCCGTGCTTTGCAATGGGCACTCCTGCGCCTGCGGCAACAAGAGCGGAGGTCGTGGATATATTGAATGTATTTGTGCCGTCACCGCCCGTACCTACAAGGTCTATGTAGTTTATGTCGGTCTTGGGCTTCACATGCTTTGCCGCCGACTGCATAACGGTCGCAAAGCCCACTATCTCGTCTATTGTTTCGCCCTTTATCCTGAGCGCAGTGAGGAAGCTTCCGAGCTGTGCCTGCTCCGCATCTCCGCTGAGCATGATGTTCATTACGTCCTTTGCCTCGTCAAGAGTAAGATTTTCGCCTGCAACTACCTTGCTTATGGCTTCTTTCATGTTCATGTTGATCTCTCCTTTGATTGATTGCTTTAATCTGTTAAATTGTATTTTACCACTATTTTTTCAATAGTTCAATATTTTTTTAAATTTTTTTATTTTTATTCTAAAATCAAGCTTCCGGGAATAAAAATAAATAAGTAGACAACTGAAAACAGGAAGGAGCACAACAATGGAAAACAATACACAGAATAACTACATAATATTAAGCGGAAGGATAGCGTCTGATTTTGAATACAGTCATCAGGTATACGGCGAGGCGTTTTACAGCTTTACTCTGCTTTCAAAGCGTCTGAGTGAGGCATATGACACTCTGCCGGTCACAGTGTCGGAAAGACTGCTTATAGATATAGAAGCGCACAGGGGGCAGTTTGTGACTGTCACGGGACAGCTTCGTTCCTACAACAGCTATTCGGAGGGCAAGACACATCTTATACTCACAGTATTCGCCAAGGATATAGCAATAAATGAAGAAAAGAGCAGGGACATTAATTCAATACAGCTTAACGGCTATATATGCAAACCGCCCGTTTACAGGACAACGCCCTTCGGCAGAGAAATAGCCGATGTGCTTGTGGCTGTAAACAGAGCCTACAATAAGTCCGACTATATACCCATAATATGCTGGGGCAGAAATGCGCGCTTTGCCTCAAATCTGGAGGTAGGAAGCAATATCATGCTCACTGGCAGAATGCAGTCGCGCACATATCAGAAAAAGCTTTCCGAAACAGAGCTTGTGGAAAAAACAGCCTACGAGGTGTCCGTGTCAAAAATAGAGCATATCAACAGAGAGGAAGCCGTGTTTGAAAGCTGTGATGAAGACGGATGGGAGATCTGAGCTTAAATAAAAGCAGGTGTGAGGGATATGTATTTCATACTCCTGTTACCGCGGTTAAAAATATTTTATGCCGTTAACTTTGTCGTTTGTGCCAATTTATTGAATTCTTTTTTTAACTATGTTATATTATATATCAGTAAATAAGCAGGATATTATATTATGACAGCTTAAGGAGGAATAATATGGCATTTATAAATATAGCTCAAGGCGAAAGAAGAAAATTATATGACTACGCTGTGTCATATAACAACAGAAAAAGAGAAAAAACAGCGAGGACGGCGGAAAGATATGCTTCTCTGCTCTATTCCGAGGACGGCAGAATTTTAGCCGAGATGTACGGGCTTGGAGCGGATATGTCAGATCCGGCAAAGTTTTCGGCGTTTATGAACGCATGGTTTCTTTCGCAGGGCATGGATGAGGAGGACATAATTTCCGAGGACGAGGATGTTATGGAGAGAAAAGACGAGCTCATTGCAAGGTTCCACGAGACCTTTGCAAGAAATCCGGAGGACACTACGGACGAGCTGAACGGTAGAAGGCTTGACGCCATTTTCTCCATACAGGCTGCCATAGGCAGGCTGGAGCCTCTTATGCCCGACCTTATTCACGAAGAGATCACCGAGGAGGAATTTTCGGGCTATGTGGAGCTTACCGACCTTGCCGCCGAGATGTCCGAAAGCGTTGAGGGCGTATTGAAAGCCCAGAAGGAAAACATACGAGCATACAAGGGCATTGAAAATGTAGACAAATTCGTTGAGGATATTTCATACAGCAGTATTTTCAGAGGCTGTAAGGCTGTTTCGGACAGTCTTGTTGATGTGTTCTCATCCGTGCCCTTCAGAGACAATACCGCAATGAATCAGACAAATGCGTTTTATGATGCGGCTCTCAGAGTTGATATGGATCAGAGGACAGAACACCTCAAAAATTCTCTGGGCGTGCTTGAGAACTATGAAAGCTTCCTGAGGAGAAACAGCTTAAATGCCTTGAACAATACCGAGGTAAGAAATATATATGACAGAGAAAATTTTGAAGCAACTCTCTCAACCGTGGCTAAGCCGTCCTTCAATGGCTACAACAGGCTTTTCGGCGACGGATATATGCCTATAGGACATATTCCTCAGACAAGCGCCTTTATAAAGCCTCCGGAGGATAATGCGGTCTCCGTAGACCCTCTCTATTTCACATTTGACGATGAAAGACTCATAAGAGAGCTTACGGGCGACAATGTTACGCCTATAGATGAGCTTCTGGATAAAGTATACATAGACGACAAGAAGATAACAGAGGACTATCCCACGCTTGCGCAGGCTGCCGAAGCAATACGCAGTACCTTTGAAATTCACAATGATGCCGAGGTCGTTATCGAATTTGACAACAACACTCAAAAGGTCAAAAAGGTAGCTTCCTCACCGAGCAGTGCTTATAATGAAGAAATAGAAGCGCTCTCATCGGGCGTTGCCGAGCTTGAAGCGGACGAGAGGGCAAGTAATGAATATTTTGAAAACCGTCCCGATATAAAGAAAGCAAAAAGCTATCTGGCGTATTATAACGAGGAAGCGCAGAGGGAGGGCATAGGCTCCGAGCTTAAGGACATAACGGAGGGCAGAGTTCACGACACCGAAAAGATAAATACGACATTAAGAAAGGCAGAGGCCGCCGACACTCTGAATAACAGCTCGGTAAGAGCCGCCGACACCTCCCTTGCGGATAACAAGGCATTTCTTGCAAGCGTTCTGGGCGAAGAAATAACGGATGACAACGCTTCTAAGCTCCTTTCAAAGCTCTATATAAACGGCAGGAATATAAAGTCTGTTCTTCCGCAGGGCACGGAGCTCAATGTAAAGAATGCGAGCGATATGGTAAGAGCCGCTCTCGATGCGGAAAATAAAGGCGATTTTGTAACCGTAATGAGAGAAAATTCCATAGAGCCCGATCCCGTTCCCATAGTGTCAAAGGCAGTGCTGGACGATATGATGTCAACGGGAAGCAAGGATGCGGCGGATAAACTGCACGCCTCCGTAAACTATGTAAGAGACTTCAGAAAGAATATATATGACGCCGTCATGGGTATGGCAAAGGACAAGAATGATCTTCGCAACAGAGAGAACCTTATGATGAGCGCATACAACGACTTTACGTATTTTGCGGCAGAGCCTTTTCTTCAAAGCGGCGACAAGGCTGCGGCAAAAGGCGTCCTGAGTCAGCTCAATAAAAACCTTATGCTGGGTATGCCCGGCAGGGAGCCGTCCTTTGCGGGAGTATTGCTTGCATACACCATGGCTGAAAATGATCTCACACTGGATCAGGTTCTGGCGGACACTCCGGAGATGAGAAATTTAAGACGCGAGATGGGCGCTAAGTTTTATGCTGATTTCTCTCTTCCCGTAAAGAACAGAGAAGTGGTCGCCAAGGGTTCGCCCGAGGCGAATGAAAAGTTTTCAAAGGTCATGATTCCCAAGCTTATGAATATGGCTGAGCATTTGTCAAAGCAGAAAATGCCTTATGTGGATTACAGCGACCCCGAGAGCATAAGGGAAAACGGTATTACAGCCGATATAATGGGTTCTATGATAATGGACCTGATACAGCTTAACAATAAAAAAGCGGCTGATATGTTCAGAGGTGTATATCCCGACAGCTTAAGACAGCTGAATACGTTCCGTACCCAATATATTAGGGACGAAAACTATGTCGAGGGTATAAGGTCAAGTGTTGACGGCACATATCAAAGGGCTGTCATTGCGCAGGCTGTTACCGATAACATAGGCACAGACACCATGCGCGATATTTCTGATATTCCCATTGGTATGCTGGTCGGTGTTACATTCCATGGATACAATTCAAAAGCAATGTCTGATAATCTCGACGGGGAAGCAACAAATCATATGGCCGATCAGACCTTAAGAACAGGGATAAAAAATGCTTTGGCAAGCTCCGATTTCCACGAGAATTTCCGCAGAGGAAATGCAGAGGCTTTAACAAACTATGTCAGCAACTATGCAGACAGTATGCATATGCCCGACGGAACATCCTTTTCGCAGCAATTCAGGGATATAGTTGCCAATGCCCGCAATGTTTCCCCCGATGAGGTATATAATATCAACCGTATGGGCTTTATATACAGAGACAGTCTTGCCAGCTCCGCCATGGACATGGATTCATACTTAAACAGTGATTACAGCAGGGGCGTTGACATCATAAGGGATATTACCAGCATATCCGTTACAAATGAAAACAGCGAAGCCAATATGAAGCTCCTTCTCGCCGCTGCCGATATGATATACATAGGCGGCGAACCCATAAGCAAAAAGTGGAACCTTAACGAAAATTCCACCTTTGCCGATTTTGAGGCGGCGAGCAAAAATATTGTCAGAGCTATTGACAGCTCTATTATACACGGCGACAGCACCGACTATGTTATGGTAAAGCATAATGATTATTATAATGACGAGGTGTCATTCAATGCTGTCAGGATCACTGCTCCGGTATTATACCCGCCGGAAAAGCCGGAGGAATTATCATGGTTCAAGAAGCTGGTTGCTTCGGATGCGGAAAAGGAGCAGAACAGAAAGGATCTGGAGAACTATGAAAAGATCAAGAAGGAACATGATTTCAGACAGGAATTAAGTGACAGAAGCGATGCTGCGAGGAGAGCCGCGGATAAATTCACAAAGGATATGAACGCAGCGCTTACAAGACAGCGCAGTACCGTGGCGCGCAATTTGGACGAAATATCGCCGAGCGCAAGCAATAACCTTGAAAGAACACAGCCGCAGCAGCCGACCAATACAAACGAAATGACCCGCCAGACAGGTATGGGAAGTCCAAGCTGATATTACAAAAACACCCCGCTCCGAAAAAGAGCGGGGTGTTGCGTATAAAAAATCCAAAGTATAAATGATGTTATTAACGGGCGTGCGTTCCTACAAACCAATATGTGAACTTATCACTTGTAGGGGCGAGCATTGCTCGCCCGCAAAAAGATATAAAATAATGTGCTTTGTATTTATTCTTCCCTCATAAGCGTATTGAATATTCTTCTGAGCACGAGCACCGCCGCAGCCGAGAGTATAAGCTCCGCCGAAAACTGCGCGTATGCAAGTCCGTACATGGGGAACAGAAAATTCAATATAAACAAAAACGGTATCTCCAATACTATCTTCCTCAATATCGCAAAAAGCAGTGAGAGCCTGCCTATACCGCAGGCCTGGAATACCGCCACCGCAAGGAAATCAAGTCCCATGAACGGGAGCGAAAGGCAAAGACCTCTCAAAAACTGTGAACCGTATGAAATTATCTGTCCGTTGTCTATGAACATTCCCATAAATACGGAAGCGAACATATAGAATACAAGCGTTACAAGCGCCAGCATGCCTACGGATATTTTTGCGGAAAATGTTATGGCGTATTTTGCTCTCCTGTGCGTCTTGTTGGCATAGTTGTAGCTCACAAGGGGCATTATTCCCTGCGAAAGTCCCAGAGCAATATACATGGGCACAAGATTTATTCTGTTGGCTATGCCCATCGCCGCAACTGCGTCCGCGCCGTATGATGATGTGAAATTGTTGAGTATAGTCATGCCAGTCACATTCAGCAGATTCTGTATTGAAGCGGGTATGCCCACACCGCATATGCCCAGTATTATTTCCTTTTTAAATCTGAACATGGAAGGGCGTATGCATACATATGTCCGTCCTCTTTTTATGAACAGCAGAATAAGGAAGTACAGACAGGCAAAACAATTCGATATGAAGGTTGCAAGTCCTGCGCCCTCTGCGCCCAGCCCCAGCCCGAAGGGCAGTACGAATATGGGGTCGAGTATTATGTTGAGTATACATCCGCTCATAGTGCCTATGCTTGCGTGGAATGCCGAGCCCTCCGCTCTTACGAGATATGCAAACACCACGTTTAGTATAGCGGGCGCAGCGCCAAGCGCAACGGTCCACTTCAGATATTTTGCGGTCGCTGTGAGAGTGTCGGGCTTGACGCCCAGTATGTCCAGAAACCGCGAGCGGAATATAATATACACCGATGAAAAAACAAGCGCAAAGAAAAGCGAGCAGTAAAAGCCGAAGGCAGAGCTTTTATATACCGTGTCATAGTCCTTTCTGCCGAGCGCCCTGCTCATCATGCTCGATGTTCCCACGCCGAAAAGATTGTTTACGGCGTTGAATGCAAGCAGTACGGGTGCCGCCAGAGCTACAGCCGCATTCTGCACGGGATCGTTTGTAAGCCCCACGAACCATGTGTCGGCAAGGCTGTATATCACCATGACGAGCGAGCTTATTATGGTAGGCACGCCCAAGAGCATGACCGACTTCGGCACGGGCATTTTCTCGAATAAATATATTTTTTTTATATCCTCTCTGTTTTGCATACACATTTCTCCATTCGTTATAAAACAGCTTTATTATACATCATTTACAAATATAAATCAAGAACGGGTAATTTATTTGACAAAAATATAAATATATAATATAATGTAAAAAGATGTTATATCATCAATAAATAAAAAGGAGTAAAAACAATGGTAAAATGGTTGATCCTTGTATTATACCTTCTGCTCATGGTGGGCATTGGAGTATACTGCAACAGAAAAACAAAGAATGTAAGTGACTTTGTCCTCGGCGGACGAAGCATCGGACCTTGGTTTTCGGCATTTGCCTTCGGTACTTCCTACTTTTCGGCGGTTGTATTCATAGGCTATGCGGGACAGTTTGGCTGGACATACGGTATTTCAGCGTTTTGGATAGGTCTTGGAAATGCGATCATAGGTTCTCTG
>CANROO010000105.1 GCA_947632235.1 uncultured Clostridia bacterium | reverse complement strand
AGCTTGTGTGCATTTTTTTGTTTTTCAGACCATCTTCTAGTTATAATTAAAAGGAGGAAATTTTAACGATGAAAAAAACATTTAAAAGATTCCTTAGTTCAGCATTGGCAGCCGTTATGGCAGCGTCTGTGCTGAGCGTGGGAATGGTAACAAGCGCTTTTGCGGCTGATGGCGATACATTTATTGTACACCCAAGTGATTTCTATGAAAACACTAATTATTCTGATAGTAAAGCTAATGCCAAAACTGAAGTAGACATTAATGGTGCTAAAATCAAATTAAATAATGCAGAAAATTATTATCAAAAAATTGGCGCTCGTGCAGGTAACAAAACTTTTACAAATAATTATGAAGCCAAAACATCTGATTCAGAATTTAGAACAGGTGGAGGTAACAGAAAATTTACAGTTACTCCTGCTGCTGACGGTGAATTATTTGTATATTGGTATACTAGTTCAAATGACTATACTACTAAAGTTGGTAATGTGAGTCGTTCAGCTGCAAGTAGTGAAAAATACAATGTAATAGAAACATCAAGCAAATGTTTAAAAGGTCAAGATATTGTAATTGAATTTGTAAATTCTAACATATGCATGTTAGCAATTGAATTTGTACCGGGTGAGGTTGATGCATATAATTGGACAATTGACTACAACGATTCTCCTGTAAAAAAAGATTTGGTTTTAGGCGGAGAAAAAACAGTTGATGCTGAGAACACTTTATCCTACATGGGTACTGACTATGTTTTAAAGGATGAATATAAGAAGCTTACAGGCGACACTGAGGGTGTTACTGTTTCAGGAAAGTTTGTAACAGTTAAGCCAACAGACGCTTGGTTTACTCCTGTTAAAACTGTTTCTGTTGAACCTGAAATTACAGATAACAAAACTGAATATAACTTCGTAGATAAAGATACAAGCACAATTAAGCACCTTATAGCCGGTTCAGACAGTTCAAAATCGGTTACAACAGCTTACGGCGGACCTAACAAGGATGCAGGCGATGACATCGTTAACTATGTAGAAATTACCGGCGAGGGCGCACTTTTATATGATGATACCGATGCTTCAGGTACACAATTAGTTATTCCCTTTACAGCAACTTCAGGTAAATACACTATTTCGGGTACAGTTAAACCTACAAAAAATGTAGGTACGAATTGGAATTTATTAGATTTAGGAGCAAATGGAATTGCATTACGTTCAGGAAGTAATAGCGTGTTAGCTATTACAAAGCATGATGGCAAAGCAATAACAGGCGCCGATATGGATTTAGACAAGGTGACAGTAGGAAGGGAAATAACTTATAATATAACTATTGATATTGATAATAAGCTTTTAGATGCCGAAATTCACAATGGTGATTTTAGTGACTCTATTAGTGGTGTATCTTTAGATAATGCAGGAATAGACAACATTACATTTGTTACAAATGACGGCGGAGATTATACACAGGGAGACGACAGACCTCTACTTATACCCTCTGTAACAATAGAAAGTGAAAAGGTTGAATTAGACACTACACCGGCAGCAGGCGCAGTTCTTGAAACGGCAAGTGATACATATATCATAGCAGGTGTTACCGCAGATGATATGGAAAATTCAAACTTAACCATAGGTGTTGGTGACAAGCCTTCACTTGATACTACCGAAACAGTATTTGAGAGCGTTGTAATTAATGGTACTAAATACAGCGCAGCAGACGTAGGCAGCGATTATGCTTATATCTATGCTATCAAGCTTGTAGGCGCAAATAAGAATGAACAGGCAAAGAACTTTACAGTAACACTTAACTAATATAGGAGGTATGAAGAGCATGAAAAAATATGTAAGACCCGCAATGGAAATTACCTCTTATGAGGCAGAAAAAATTATGTTGAAAAGCGGTATAGTTCAGAATCAGGCACAAGTTAAATCTTATACCGTTGGTTCTCAAGTAAATTTTGAATAATAACAAATCACAAAAAACCCGGGCGGCTCAATGAGTCGCTCGGGCTTTTTATATTAAAAAACTATTTTGTTCTTACACCGTATAGAAAACTATCTTTCCATTCTCCAGAAGTCTCTGCTCGGATTCCTCGGCGGTGATGACATTATTTATTTCGGGCTTGAATGTTATTTTATAGCCCTCCTCAAATGTACATTCTGCCGAGCCGTCGCTCAATATCTTGGCATTGCCCTTTGTTATTATGCGCTTGCCGTCCGAGGCTATTATCTGATAGTCAAATGAAACAGCCGTGAGATTGCTTATTACAAGGCTTCTTGCCGAGGCGGAGGAACCGCTTGAATAAGTGCCTTCCTTAAATGTGGAAACGGCCTCCTTATCCTGTGTATTTTCCTTCTTATAAACGGCCTTACCGCTTACTACCACAAGTCCCTTTGCCTCTGTCACGGTTATATCGCCGTTTGATATGCTGAATTTGAGTATATCCAGCTCCGTGGCGTTGAATGTCGCCTCGCTGTCCTTAACGGAGGCTGTGCCTTCTGCGGCTGTGCTTCCGTCCGCCTTAAGGAGCTTGAAGTCAAAGGAAATATCGGTCGAATTTTTTATTTCAAGCGCCGTGGGATCATCGGGAGAGCTTTCCGCCGTAGGCTCCAGTATAAATCTGCCGTCCGACCACGGATTTACATGTATCTCGGGAACAGCTTCCTCTCTGGAGGTCTTTATATCCGAGCTTTCCGAAACCGGCATACTTATGGAAGCCGTCTTTGTAACTGTGTCAAAGTCCACCTTTGCGCCCAGATTTTCGGAGACCGTCCTTATGGGAACATATGTAGTACCGTTGTAGAGTATTGTCTGACTGTTTACGGGCTTTTCGTTTACAACAAGCTTTATTCTGTCCAGTATGACGTCAATTTTGAGCGCCGCCTCGCCGTAAGCAAGTATGGGAATTGAGACTGCAAGCGTGAACGCCGCGCCCATGATGAAGCCCTTGATCGTTTTTTTCATATTTGTTGATTCCTCCCTTGTAGTATAATCAAAAAATCATACATTGTGCAAATTTTGCGGGCGTGCACTGCACGCCCCTACAAGTGATCAGTTCACATTGTGGTTTTAGGAGCAAACATTGCTCGCCCTTTTTTGACATTCTTATAAGCATAGAGGCTGTCTTTCAACAGCCTCCGAAAAAAATATTAAAGTCTGAAATACTTTGCTGCGTTATTATAGCAGATGTCCTCAACAAGCTTGCCTGCAAACTTAATGTCGTCCGCATATTCGCCGTCCTCTATCCACTCGCCTATGATATTGCAGAGTATTCTTCTGAAATATTCATGTCTGGGATATGAAAGGAAGCTTCTGGAGTCCGTAAGCATGCCCACGAACTTGCCGAGTATACCAAGGTTGCCGAGAGCCTTTATCTGAGCTTCCATGCCGTCCTTGTTGTCATTGAACCACCAAGCTGTACCGAACTGTATCTTTGAAGCGGCCTCCGTACCCTGGAAACAGCCTAAGATAGTGCCGAATACCTGATTGTCAGCAGGGTTGCCGGCAAAAATAATAGTCTTGGGAAGGTTGCTGTTGTAGTCAAGAGCGTCAAGAAGATTGGTAAGACCTTCAGCCGATGACCAGTCGGAGATACAGTCAAAGCCTGTATCGGGACCCATCTTTTCAAACATTCTGGTGTTGTTGTCACGCTTGATGTTCATGTGCATTTCCATTGCCCAGTCTCTCTTGTGGTATTCTGCGCCAAGGAAAAGCATAAGCTCTGTTCTGTACTTGTCGCCGTCCTCCTTTGAGGGCTTGCTGCCTGCAAGAGCGGAAGCAAGTATCTTGTCTATCTCGCCCTCGGAAGCCCTTGAGCAGGGAACATAAGTGAATGCATGGTCGGAAGCTCTGCAGCCGAGCTCATCAAAGAGATCCATTCTCTTTAAGAGAACCTCCTTAAGGTCTGCGAAGGTCTTAATTTCCTTTCCGCCGACCTCGCCGAGAGTCTTTATATACTCTGCGAATGCGGGAGCATCAATGTTGAGCGCCTTGTCGGGTCTCCAAGCAGGATAAACCTTGAATCTTGTCTCCTCTGCGGCAAGCTTCTTGTGCCATTCAAGAGAATCTGCAGGGTCATCCGTAGTGTTGATAGCGTTTACATTTGACTTAACTATAAGCTCTCTTACCTTAAATTCGGGCTTTGCAAGCATTTTGTTTATCTTGTCGTGAATTTCAACCGCATTGTCCTTTGTAAGAGGCTCGTGAATGCCGAAAAATCTCTGGAGCTCAAGGTGTGTCCAGTGATATAAGGGGTTGCCGATAGCATACTGAATGGTTTCAGCCCACTTCACAAATTTGTTGAGCTTATCTGCATTCTTGCCAGTGATCTCCTCCTCGGGAACGCCGAGAGATCTCATAGCTCTCCACTTGTAATGGTCGCCGCCGAGCCATACATCGGAAATATCCTCGAAGTTCTTGTTCTCGTATATTTCCTGCGGGTTAAGGTGGCAGTGGAAATCATATATAGGCTGATCCTTTGCATAGTCGTGGAAAAGCTTCTGCGCCGTCTTGTTTTTTAATAAGAAATTTTTGTCAATAAAGCCCATTGTTATTACCTCCGTTTGTTAAAAATTTATATTCCTTCGGAGCAAAAGCCCCGGTAAATATTAAAGCGTTACGCCGTTTTTGAATATGGCGATCTCTCTGTAGCCGTTCACTTCGTTCCTTGTCTTCTTTCTGTCGGAAGCCACATCGAGTATGAACTTGAAGAATTCCTCCGCATATTCGTCCATCTGCTTGTCCTCTACCAGTCTGCCCGCATTCCAGTCTATCCAGTTGGGCTTTCTCTGAGCAAGGGCGGAGTTGGTGGCTATCTTTATTGTGGGCACGGGTGAGCCTACGGGTGTGCCTCTGCCAGTTGAGAAAAGAATGAGGTGGCAGCCGCTCGCCATCATACCGCTTATGGCAACTATATCGTTGCCGGGGCCCTGAAGAAGGCTGAGACCGTCTGCAACAGCCTTGTCGCCGTATTTGAGCACGCCCATGACATTTGAAGTACCGCCCTTCTGAGTACATCCGAGAGATTTGTCTTCAAGGGTCGTTATACCGCCCTTCTTGTTGCCGGGAGAGGGGTTCTCGCCCACGGGCTCGCCATGGCTCAGGAAATATTCCTTGAAGTTATTTATAAGCTCAACCGTCTGCTCAAAGAGCTCGGGAGTCTTGCATCTGTCCATAAGCATGGTTTCTGCGCCGAACATCTCGGGAACCTCCGAAAGGACAGTCTTTCCGCCGTTGGCTACAACGATGTCGGATATCCTGCCTATGAGCGGATTTGCCGTTATGCCCGAAAGTCCGTCGGAGCCGCCGCATTTAAGACCGATAACGAGCTTGGATACGGGACATTCCTCCTGCTTGAACTGCTCCGCATATTCCACAAGCTTTGCTATCTCCTCCATAGCGGCTTCTATCTCGTCCTCATGGTCCTGAGTGATGAGGAATTTAACTCTGTCCTCGTCATAGTCGCCGAGGACCTTCTTGAATTCGTTGAGGTTGTTGTTCTCGCAGCCAAGGCTGAGCACGAGCACGCCTGCAGCATTGGGATGATTTACCATTCCCTTAAGAAGCTTCTGAGTATTCTCGTGATCCTCGCCGAGCTGTGAACAGCCGTAGGGATGAACAAAGTTGTAAATGCCGTCTACCCTGCCGCCGAATCTCTTGTTTGCCTCGGCAACTATAGCGTTTGAAACGCCGTTTACACAGCCAACGGTGTTCACTATCCATATTTCGTTCCTTATGCCCACCTCGCCGTTCTTGCGCACATAGCCTATGAAGGTGTCCTTCCTTGTGACGGGAATATCCTTAAGCTTGGGCGTATAAGTGTATTCCAGCGTGGAGCTTAAGTTTGTCTTGATGTTGTGAGTGTGTACCCACTGACCCGGCTTTATATCCGTTGTGGCATGGCCTATGGGATAGCCGTACTTTATTATGTTTTCGCCCTCTTTAATGTCAACAAGGGACATCTTGTGTCCCCTGTCGATATTTTCAGCTGCCTTTACTCCGAAGATCTCTTCTCCTGCAGCAATATTGCGAAGGGCTACAACAACATTATCATTATCATTAATTTTAATAGCGTTGTTTGTATTCATATTATCCTCCGTTATTATTTAATTTATGCCGATCATGCCAAAAGCTTCTTTACCTCGGATACAACACCGTCGTTGAGTATGTTGTATAAGTGGTCTGCCACTACCTCGGGGAAGTCAGCAAGTCCCGTGTTGAGGTCACTGCCGAGCCAGAAGTCCTTGTTTGCGCATACCTTCTTCACAAGCTCGGTTACAGCCGCCTTGTCCGTTGTGTCAACGCCCGTCCATGCATTCTTATAGAATTCAAGAACGCCTGCGTCATCTCTTATGAGATATTCTTCATCGCCTCTGTGGCCTACAAGAGCGCCCTCTCTTATCTCAGTGCCTCTGTAGAAAGCGATGTATGCCGCAAATGAGAATGTAAGTATCTTGGGCAGAGCCTTCTTCTGCTCGTAGTATTCCTGAATGGTGTGGAGAACACGAGCCTCAAACTTGGAAGTTGAGTTGAGTGAAATATCCATGAGCTTATGCTTAATAAACGGATTCCGGAATCTGTCGAATACAGCATCGGCAAAGCTCTTGAGATCCTCGCGTGTAAGTCCGGGACCCTCTATGGCAGGGATTATCTCCTCGTCAAGAGCCTTCTCAAGATAGTTGTAGAACATCTTGTCAGCCATCATTTCGCCGACTAAGTTGTAGCCCGAGAGATAAGCGCCGAGTACGGAACAGGTGTGAGCGCCGTTCAGTATCCTAACCTTACGCTTCTTGTAGGGCTTAACATCGGGAGTGAATATTACCTTAAGACCTGCGGCAGGGAAGGGAAGCTCCTTCTCAAGCTCTGCGGGACCCTCGATTACCCATGTGTGGAATATCTCCGATGTATCTATAGCGTTGTCCTCATAGCCGAATTCCTCGCAAAGCTCCTTAGCCTCATCGCGGGGATAGCCTGTAACTATTCTGTCCACAAGTGTGCTTGTGAATACGCACGCATTTTCTATCCAGTTGATAAATTCATCGCCGAGCTTCCAGTTTTCAGCATGCTTTAAAACATATTTCTTTAATGTCTTGCCGTTGTCGTCTATAAGCTCGCAGGGGATGAACACAAGACCCTTGTCCATAGCGCCGTCAAATGTCTTGAATCTTAAGTATAAGAAGTTGGCAACCTTAGCAGGGAATGAATCCTGGGGCTCTGTTGTGGTCATTTCCTCTTCCTTCCAGGAAATACCGGCCTCTGTAGTGTTGGACACTACAAATCTGAGTTCGGGATTCTTTGCGCACTCGTTGTATGTGTCAAGGTCAACATAGGGGTTGATACATCTGTTTACACAGGTGATAAGTCTCTTTGCCGCAACCTCCTTGCCGTCCTCGCGTCCTCTTGCAATGAGAGTGTAAAGACCCTCCTGCTCGTTTAATATGTTCCTTAAGAAATCTCCGCCGGGGATAGGCTGAATAAGTGTGATACCGCCCTCAAATAAACCCTGTGCATTGATCTCGTCAAACATATAGTCCACAAATGCACGAAGGAAGTTGCCCTCGCCAAACTGAATTATCTTCTCGCCGAGAGGGGCTTTAGTGCCGATAGCTAAGTCGTCATTGAACTTAAAGCCGTTTGTAAGTAATTTTCTGCTTAATTTCTCCATGAGATAAACCTCCATCTTTGTAATATTTTTACTTTAATTTCATTTTACTATAATTTTAACATAAAATCAATATTAATTTAATGAAATTGAAATAAAAAAAGAGCGGCTCGTATGAACCGCCCCGTTAGGTTTATTAGTTAAAGTTGATCAAACTGAAATCGTTTGATTTTATACTTGTCTGAACACTGCTTGAGTTAAGCGCCATTATTTCAGACTTAGCCTCATAAGAGGTAAAAGTCATTTCAGGATTTGTATATACTTTCTTCATCTCAATTTACCTCCTTATTACTCTAATACACTTAAAACATATTTGATTGCTTCATTCTCAGCATCATCTGCTTTATTAGCGTCAACACCGGTCAATTCCGTTGCATATAAGTAATCTCCTGCATTTCCGCCAAATGCCGTAGCGTCAAGCTCATTGCCGCCGATAGAAATTTTCTCGTAAACAGTGTCGGTTGAACCTAATTCTGTTGCTGAAACAGCAACTTCCTGAATAAGATTAAATGCAGCTTCAGCCTGCTCGGGTGTTACAACACTTACAATGTAATATGAACCATTATCTGCTTTAAAAGTAGTTTTGGCTTCGGTTTCTTCTACAAATTCTGCAGCCATTAAATAACATTTACTATTTTTAGCATATATTGAATATGTCTCATTTGCTTTTACAGGAAGAACAAATGGCTGTATTTGATTATTATCTGCTTTTTGTCCGGAATAAACTGTCTCGGCTATTAATGTGTTTGAACTTCTCTTATATTTTCCGTTATATTCGGGATCGGTATTGAGTGTAGTACCGTATATTCTTAAGCAGTCGCTTTTATCACCGGAGTTATCAACTGCAATGTAAAGCTTTACAATTCCACTCTTTTGAGGAATAAAAGACATTGAATTTTTTATGCCTGTATCAACATCACAGTCGGATTTAGTTCTATCTTTAGAGTAAGTATTATGATCAGTTTGAGCATTAATATCAATACCACTCTTACCTGCCACAGCACCTGTTTTGCCATTATTACCATCATCAAATATAGGCTCTGCGAATGAACCCTTACGGGTTGAACTAAAGCTACCTAATGTTGTATTTGTAAATGTAAAGCCAAATACCTCAGGTATATTACTAGTGTCACTTGCTAACCATGGTTCCGCACTGGCTACCACACTGCTCATTGCCATAACAGCGCCCACGATAGCGGTAGCTGCCAAGGCTTTAAAAAGTTGTTTTTTCATCGTTAAAATTTCCTCCTTTTAATTATAACTAGAAGATGGTCTGAAAAACAAAAAAATGCACACAAGCT
>CANROO010000104.1 GCA_947632235.1 uncultured Clostridia bacterium | reverse complement strand
TTTGGGTTCTGCACGAATCCTTCCCCTGTTTTGACCCAAAATCGTTAACGAGCCTGGCGAGTTTCGCAATTACCTATTACAAAAGCTGTGATAATACCCGTTATAAAGCCTCCTATATGTCCCCAGTTGTCAACATCGGGCATCATAAATCCGCTCAATATGCCTATTATGGCAAAAATAACCAGCAAATAGGTATCAAGTCCGTCGGCAGGGCGCTTTTTAAGCCTTGTGTATACCAGCACCGCTCCCATAAGTCCGAATATGGCTCCCGAAGCGCCCACAGCCGCAGAGCTTGTGCATAATACGGTCAGAAAACCCGAGCCGAGACCCGAAAGGAAGTATATTATAAGCATTTTAAGCTTGCCGAAATATCTCTCTGTCCTTCCTCCGAATATATAAAGCGACAGAGCATTAGTCATAAAATGCATCAATCCGCCGTGCAGAAAGAAATATGTAATAAGCGTGTACCACCCGCCCGACAAAACAAGCTCCCTGCTGAGCGCTCCGTATCCGGAGAGACTGAATCCGTACAGATTGTCACATATCATATCAACGGCAAGAATAAAGCCGTTTATAAGTATGAGCGCATAGGTAAGATAAATATTTCCACTTTTTATTTCGGCTTTTCTCTTGTCGGAGGTCTTGGCATAAAGTGTGGAAATATCCTGGGCCGCCGTGTATTCTCCGCCGTCAAAGGATGCCCTTATAAGCTTGTCCAGCTCCAGAATTTTATTTGGCTGACTGCCTTTTACAATAAGCTTCTTTTTTCCCGTGTCCGCTATCCATATTATGCTTATGATATCCTCCGTATAGTCCTCTATATCCTGCTCGGCAAAGCTTAAAAGCTCTTCATCGGGATCTTCGCTCACAAAGAGCACGACCACTATAGCCTTTTTAAGCCTTGCAAAATAATTATTTACCGCATCCTTGCAAAAACCTATATGATCATATTTTTTGTCGGCATTTATGAGCACAACACCGTAGAGCATAGCTCCCGACTGCTTTAAAAAGCCTATATATTCCGTATCATCGCCTATGCTTTTGTTGTTGTAAAAATTAGGGATTATGCGGTATTCGTGTTCAAGCAATTTTTCGGTAAGATTTTTTATAAATGCCATCTGCAGTACTCCTTATTTTATAATATGTAAAGTATAAGATACATAAGCCCTATACCCGGCACCCCAAAAACAGCGGACAGGCTGACGGTAAAAAAATTTATCCCCAGGCATATATTAAGCCTGTACATAAGACAGTTTACAATGAGTATGAGCGAAGAGCCTATTATTCCGCGCATAAAAAAGCCTGCAAGCCTATGAAGCCTGTTCACAAAGGCAAGGCATAGCAAGAATAGCACAACGCCGTAAACTGCCCAGCTGAAAAGCTGTGTTGAAATCACATTGCTCATTTTATATCACCTCGGTATATTATATTAATATCCGAGGCTCAATTATTACTTATGTTATTTAATTATATATACTGCGGCATAATACACTACGGGCACTATCACTGCAGGCAGAAGGTTTGCGACCTTTAGTTTTTTTATACCCAGCATATCTATACCAAGTCCGGTTATAAGTATACCGCCCACAACAGATATTTCGCGCATTATATCGCCCGTGAGATAAGGCTCTACAAAGCCTGCCGCAAGAGTTATGGCTCCCTGATATATGAGCACGGAAACAGCCGCAAACATAACGCCGAAGCCCATTGTGGAAGCAAATATTATGGCATAAACACCGTCAAGCACGCTCTTTGTGAAAAGTATGGCATAGTCGTGATATATACCGCTGTTTATAGAGCCAAGTATTGCCATTGTACCCGTGCAGTAGAGTATGCTTGCGGCTACAAACGACCTTGAAACGGAGCCCTCTCCGCCCTTGCATTTGCTTTCTATGAAATCGCCTGCCATTTTCATTTTGCCCTCTATGTCTATTGCCGTGCCTATAAGTCCGCCTATCACAAGACTTATGACAAAGAGCACCGGATCGCACGGCTCATTTATCATGCGGCTGAACGCTCCCGATGCGCCCACAAAGAGCACGGCAAGACCCGTAGCCTGAGTTGTTATCTCCTGCATTCTTTCATTGAATCTGCCCTTTATAACAAGTCCTATAAGGGCACAAACTACGATCGCTATGACATTAACTACAGTACCAAGCATTATTTATCTTTCCTTTCTGTTCCTATTTTAAGACTTCTGGCGTAATAAAAGAGATATTGCTGTGCATAGCCCGCAAGCTCGCCCCATTTATCCTCTGCAAAGGCATGTATTTTCTTTATATCTGTTTCCTCTCCGCCGAAGTAAAGAGTCTCCATTACACGCTTCACCCATACATCGGTAGGGAAGACACCGCGCCTGCCCAGTGAAAAGAGCATAATGCAGTCCGCCACCTTCCTGCCTACACCCTTTATCTGCAGAAGCATTGAAAGAAGCTCCTCCCCGGACAGCTCGCTTGCTTTTTCAAGCTTTACCCTGCCCGATATGAGCTTATCAAGGCAATCTCTTATGTATTTGGCTCTGAACCCCATCCTGAGCTCAAAAAGCTCGTCCTCGCTCACACATGCAAGCTGTTCAAGAGAAGGGAACAAAAATTCTCCGTCCGTCTCCGTGCCGTATTTTTCTGACATACGGCTTATTATTCCCTTTATACGCGGTATATTGTTATTCTGCGATATAATGAAGCTTAAAAGACATTCGTATGGCTCCTGATTTAAAAGCCTTATACCTCTTCCGTATTCTACGGCCTTTTTCATTATGTCATCATTGACAGAGACCTTATTTTTTATGGCATCATAGTCCGTGTCCATATCAAAATAATTCCGCCATATATTTTCGTAGTCCGAAAGAGAACAAGGATAAAGCTCTGCCGTGTCCTCATTCTGCTTTATATAAAGCACACGCCCCATGGCTATTATTTTGTATTCCTTATCGTCAAGTCTTTCAAAGCGGAAGCATTGTCCGCACTCCAGTATCTGCGAAATATCGAAGCTATCAAGTCCGCTCAGTGTTATTTTTCCTTCTGTCTCGGTATATCTCATATTTTTTACCTCCGTATCATATCAATAATAAATATATCAAATTTCGGCTTTTTTTGCAATAAGGTTAATTAAACTCTTTTATAATATTTGATTTTATGATATAATTACACGAAGAGGTGATAATAACATGAAAGAACAAATTTATACCATACCGGTAAACGAAGGCTTTGAGGAGGGCGGAGAATGTCCCTTCTGCAATATGTATCACAAGCTTGAAAAGGACGCTGTGGACTATATGCTCGGCGCCTCATACATGGAGGACGATATCCGCATGGAAACAAACAGGCTCGGCTTTTGCAAAAAGCACTATGATATGATGTACAAGGAGCAGAACAGACTCGGCGTTGCGCTTATGCTCCATACGCACATACAGAAGCTTTGCGCCGACTTGGAAAGGCTCTGCCCCGAGCTTAAGGGCGAAGGAAGGAAGGGGCTGTTTTCAAAGGGCTCAAAGGGAGAGGACAAGGTATCGCCCTACATAGACGGCGTGCTTGACTCCTGCTACGTCTGCAACAAGATAAGCTCCGATTTTGACAGATATTTTGATACATTTTTCTTTATGTGGAAGAAGGACAACGAGCTTAAGGAGAAAGTAAAAAATTCAAACGGCTTCTGCCTTGAGCATTTCAAGATGCTTCTGGAAACGGCACAGAAAAAGCTGAACGCGTCCGCCTATGAGGAATTTATAGACATTGTGGTGCCCCTGCAGCTTGAAAACATGAGAAGGCTTGAAAAAGAAGTAGAGCACTTCACCAACAAATTTGACCACAAATACAAGGATGCGGACTGGGGAACGGCAAGGGACGCCCTGCCCCGTGCCATACTCAAAATATCATCGCAGAAAGTTGAGGACTGAAAATGACATTCAAGGAGCTTGACACCAGAGGAAAAATAGAGCACATATGGGAATATTACAGGCTTAGGATATTTATGATAGGCTTCTGCATTATAGCAGGCATATCCTTGATATACACCATATTTATAAAGCCTCATCCGCAGACATACTGCGGACTTGCCATGTATGACCAGTTCATTTCAATGGCTGATATAGAAACAATGACGGACGAGCTTAATACAATGTTCAGCCTGAATACGGACGAATACACTGTCGATGTGCAGAGCTTTTATTCTGACGGCACCGATGTTATGGTAGAGGCTCAGCTGAATGAGAAGTTCAATACATATATATTTGCCTCACAGTTCAATCTGCTTTTCGGCACCGAGGAGGACACAAATACATTTATAGAGTCTACTTATGTGGCGCCGTTGAGCGATTATCTTTCCGCAGAGGAAATAGCGCAGTACGATGCAAAGGGACTTGTGCTCTACGCAACAGATCCCTATTCAAGCAAGGTCATGCCTATGGCGCTGAATATAAAGGATTCGAAGATGCTCAAAAAATACGGGCTTTATGAGGGCAGAGAGTGTTATATATCCTTTGTACCCATGCCCGAGGAAACAAAGGAGAACACCATAAATGTTTTCAGAAAATTTGTTGAATAAAAGAAATATGCCGATATAATATATACTTGAAATTTATTCCCTTAGGGTGTATAATATAAAATTAATATTACTATGGAGGAAATATTAAATGAGCACTAAATACAATTACAAGGAAATTGAAAAGAAATGGCGCGAAAGATGGGAAAAGGAGCCCGTTAATCCTACCCATACCGACAAGCCCAAGTATTACTGCCTCGATATGTTCCCGTATCCCTCGGGCAACGGACTTCATGTAGGTCACTGGAGAGGCTATGTTCTCTCGGATGTAGTGAGCAGATACAAGATACTTCAAGGCTATGAGATACTTCACCCCATGGGCTGGGATGCCTTCGGTCTGCCTGCAGAAAACTATGCTATAAAGACGGGTACGCATCCTTCCGTTGCAACACAGGAGAGTATTGCAAACTTCAAAAGACAGGTGAACGACATTGCCGCCATATATGACTGGGACAGAGAGATAAACACCACTGACCCGGCATATTACAAATGGACACAGTGGATATTTGTGCAGATGTTCAAGCACGGTCTGGCATATGAAAAGGAAATGCCCCTCAACTGGTGCCCCAACTGCAAGTGCGTGCTTGCAAATGAGGAGGCCACAAACGGTGTATGCGAGCGCTGCGGTTCTCAGGTAACAAAGAAAAATCTCAGACAGTGGATGCTTAAAATAACTCACTATGCCGAAAGACTTCTCAATGACCTTGACAAGCTCGACTGGCCTGCAAAGGTAAAGAAGATGCAGTCCGACTGGATAGGCAAGAGCTACGGCGCAGAGATAGACTTCCCCGTTGACGGCACAGACAAGGCAATAAAGGTATATACAACAAGACCCGATACTCTCTACGGCGCTACATTTATGGTGCTTGCTCCCGAGCACAGCATCGTAAAGGAAATAACAACGCCCGAGTATAAGGACGCCATAGATAAATATGTTTTTGAAGCCAGCACAAAGTCAAATGTATCCAGAATGACCGACAAGGAAAAGACGGGCGTATTTACGGGCGCTTACGGTATCAATCCTCTTAACGGCGCTAAAACTCCCATATGGGTATCGGACTATGTTCTTGCTGACTACGGCACGGGCGCTATAATGTGTGTTCCTGCGCATGATGACAGAGACTTTGAATTTGCAAAGAAATTTGACCTGCCCATAATACAGGTAATAAGCAAGGACGGCAAGGAGGCAGAAGAGCTCAATGAAGCTTATACCGAGCCCGGAATAATGATAAATTCGGGCGAATTCAACGGTATGCCCTCCGAGGAAGCCAAGGCTAAGGTGCCTGATTATATGGAGGAAAAAGGCTTCGGAAAGAAGACTATAAACTATAAGCTCCGTGACTGGGTATTCTCAAGGCAGAGATACTGGGGCGAGCCTATTCCGCTTATTCACTGCGAGAAGTGCGGTATCGTGCCCGTTCCCGAGGAGGAGCTCCCCGTTATACTGCCAAATGTAGAGAGCTATAAGCCAACCGATACGGGCGAATCTCCGCTTGCGGCTATAGACGAATGGGTAAATGTAAAGTGTCCCTGCTGCGGAGGTCCCGCAAAGAGGGAAACCAACACTATGCCTCAGTGGGCAGGCTCCTCATGGTATTTCTTGAGATACTGCGACAACCACAACGACAAGGAGCTGGCAAGCAAGGAGGCTCTTAAAGAATGGATGCCCGTTGATATGTATGTCGGCGGTATAGAGCACGCTGTTCTGCACCTTCTCTATGCAAGATTTTACACCAAGTTCTTATATGACATCGGCGTTGTGGATTTTGACGAGCCCTTCAAAAAGCTTTTCAATCAGGGCATGATAACAAAAGACGGCGCAAAAATGAGCAAGAACAAGGGCAATGTCGTTTCGCCCGATGAAATGGTGGATTCATACGGCTGTGACGCCCTGAGAATGTACGAGCTGTTCATAGGACCTCCCGAGCTTGACTCGGAATGGGATGACAACGGCATTGACGGCGTATACAGATACCTCAATAAGCTCTGGAAATTTGTTGACGAATACAAGGACAAGATCATAGACACTACGCCCGAGCTTGAAAGAGCAAGGCACAAGATGATATATGAGATAACCAACAGGCTTGAAGCCCTCACTCTCAATACGGTTGTTTCGGGCTTTATGGAATTTACAAATAAGCTCATAGCCGTGTCCAAGGAAGCCGGCGGTGTTGACATGGCTTCTCTTGAAAGCCTTACAATACTGCTCTCACCCTTTGCTCCTCACATTGCTGAAGAGATATGGGAAATACTCGGCCACAAGGAATCTGTATTCCGCTCGGTATGGCCAAGCTATGACGAGTCAAAGCTCAAAGAGGACACCGTAAACATTGCCGTTCAGTTAAACGGCAGAGTGAAAGCCAATATTACCGTTGCTGCCGATGCCGACAAGGACACAGTGCTTGCCGCGGCTAAGGAGGCTCTCGGAAATAAGCTTACGGGAACTATAGTAAAGGAAATATACGTACCTGGCAGGATATGCAATATAGTTGCCAAATAATATCAGCAAAAACAGTTCCGGCTCATTCCTCCCCTTTTTGGGGAGGATAACCGCTTACATCGGTAAAGTATAAGACCTGCTTGCAGGTATTACAAAACTATATTA
Organism: uncultured Clostridia bacterium; assembly: GCA_947632235.1. Taxonomy (GTDB): domain Bacteria; phylum Bacillota; class Clostridia; order Lachnospirales; family CAG-274; genus Gallispira. The sequence goes on along the minus strand of CANROO010000104.1, from coordinate 1,804 downwards.
ATAATGTAAGGAATAAAATGTAATATTTTTTATAAAATTTACACAAATATACTTGAAATTTTATTCAATATGTTATATTATATAGATAAGTAAGAATATCTTACTAATATTTAAGGAGGTGCTTCACTATGGCATATACTATTGGTGATGATTGTATCAGCTGCGGCGCATGTGCGGCAGATTGTCCTGTTGGCGCTATCAGCGAAGGCGACGGTAAGTATGTTATCGACGCAGATTCTTGTATCGACTGCGGTGCTTGTGCAGGAACTTGTCCTGTAGGCGCTCCTCATAACTGATACATAACTGTTAACTTAAAATAAAAAGGACCCGAATATATCGGGTTCTTTTTTATATGCTTTGTTAATATATGCCCTTGTCTATACCGCCGTTTAAATGTCTGTTCAGTCTGCCCATAAATTCCTTGTCGTATAGCACGGCATTTATCTGCGAGCCTACAAGTATGAGCACCGAAAGAAGCAGAAGCCAAAGCGCAAACACGAATATGGCGCCTATACTTCCGTATATGACGGAATATCTTGAAAAGTTTGAAATATAAATATTGAAAAGCTTTGAAACTATAAACCAGCTTACCATGGTGAACAGTATGCCCGGCATAAGGTATTTAAGCCCTATTCTCATATTGACCGAAAATTTATAAAGAAGCACAAGGAAAATGGCTATTATAACGGCAATTATGATGTGCATAAGAGAGCCTGTGACAACATCGGGTATGTGGCGGACAATATCCCTGCTTTCAAGGAAGCTGTTTATGATATCGCCGAATATGGTTATATACAGTGTGGCTACGATTATAACAACGAAGACAAGCATAAGTATTATGCTTATAAATCTTGTCTTGAAGAAATTTCTGTCCTCATGCGCTTCAAATGCCGCGCATACGCCCTTTACCATTGTGTGTATACCTGCCGAGGCACTGTATACGGCAATTATGATACTCGATGAAAGAAGGCTCAGGCGCTTTTCGCTGAGCACATCGCTTATAAAATAGCTTATCATATCCGCCATTTCCTTAGGCATATCCTCAACTACGGTATTGATTATCCTGTTTACGGGCAGATTTAAAAAGCCCAGAAGCGTCAAAAGCGCAATGAGGAACGGAAAAATAGCCAATATAAGTCTGAATGTAAGCGAATTGGCGTAGGTCATAAGGTCATTTTTTATCACCCTGTTTTTGACCTCGCACATAAACAAAAATAATTTCAGCAGCATTTTAAATACTCCTTAAACTTTTCAGTATAAAAGCCACAGGTAAAACTGTGGCTATTATAACAATTAAAGACAAGGCATAGGTATTTGCCTTAAGCATCAAAGCTTGATATGCTTAGGCAGACCGTTTACCATGTAAGGATATATCTCACCCTGGATAAGGGGGCTCATATAGTCAATAGCTTCCTGCGAAAGATATGTGCCGTCATTTATTATCCATTCCTTGGGAACAGTCTTTTCTACATTTGCTATTGCGTTAACATCATATATATCCGTGTTCATCATATAAGGCTTGTTGGATACTCTTACATATATACCGACCTTACCCGTCTCGCCCTCTGCGGCTGCCTTTACGACCTGACCGCCTACAAGGAAGGCTTCGTTTACATCTGTAAGAGAGCCGATATGGCTTGCGCATCTCTGGATAGTACTGAACTCTATGGGTCTTGTCTTCCAGCCGAATTTATCAGCAATTATGCCTGCAAGTGTGGAAGCAGTACCGCCGAGTGTCTTGTGACCGAAGCTGTCAACAGCCTTATTTGCGGCTGCAGCCTCGCATACATAGCTTCCGTCAGCA
>CANROO010000103.1 GCA_947632235.1 uncultured Clostridia bacterium | reverse complement strand
GCGACGCTTTTTTGATTGTACAAATCATATAACTTTTCGTTTTTTATGTTAAATTATACTTTTTCGACAGTCTGTAACGGGACCTGCGGGTCCCGTTTTTGTATTAATAAGAAAGTAAGGAATAATAAATATCCCCCGGCTGAACCGGGGGATATTTATTATTCCTCTTCTTCCTCGTATTCGTAGTCCTCGTATTCCTCGTCATCCTCGAGTATCTCATCGATAGCGGAGATAACGGTCTCAAACTCCTCATCGGAGTCTATATTCACAAGCTCGAAGCCGTCCTCATTTTCATCGGTCTCGATATACTCATATACAAAGGATTCCTCGCCGTCCTCTGAAACAAGGGCTATATATTCCTTGCCCTCATACTCGTCCACCTCAAATATGCCGAGCACAATACATCTTACCTCGGTATTGTCCTCAAGCATGAGCGTCATATACTGCAATTCGTGCTCGTGCTCATGGTCGTGACCGCAGTCACAGCCGTCCGTGTGTTCATGAATATCCGACATAATATCTGCCTCCTTTTTTTGGTCTTATATTTCTGATTATATCAAATGAAAACAGAAAAAACAATATGCTTTTATTCCTTTACAATGTTTATATTGTTCCACTGCTCGTCATTTTTTTCCACTACCATATCGCCCTGCCATATATTGCTCTGGTTTGTATATATCTCCTGCTTCTTCTCGTTTATATATTCCTCTCTTATCTGCGGCTCTATGCTCTCAAGAGGACTGCTCACAACATCGGATATATAGAAAATATGGCTGCCGTCCGTATCCTCCACAAGGAAGCAGTCGCCCTTATTGTGGTTATATATCTGCCTTAAAGTATTCTCGGTGTAAAGGCTTGCGTCAAGCTTTCCGGGCTCCGCAGAGCTTTGGGGAGAAATCTCCTTGAGCACGGTGTCAAAGGGTGTGCCCGCGCTTATACGGCTGTAGGCGCTCTGCGCAAGCTTCTTGTTGGCATCGCCGTCTATATCGGGCTGTATGAATATTTCCTTTATCATATAGTCCGTGAAGTCCGATTTGTGCTCGGAATAGTATTTGTTGAGATATTCGCCGAATTCAGCCTCGTTTACCGTGTAGCTGTCAGTAACATAGTTATAGACCTTCTGCTGCAGCATTACCTCCTCCATAATGGAGCGTATCTTGTCTATGTTAAGGTCAAGAGCCGTAAGGTCCTCGCTCTCAAATTCAGCCATAAGCTCCTCTGCCCTTTTCTGAGCCTCCGCCTTTTCGTTTTCGTCAAGGCTTATGCCGAGCTCTTTTGTCTTTTTTACTGCCGTTTTAACCATAACAAGCGTGTTTACGGCGTTCTGCTTGGCTATTTCCTCGGCGCTCACGCCCTCGAAGTCGGCGCCCCATATATCGGTGCCTCCCTGCTCCTCAAAGTTCTTTTTCTGCTCCATGAGGTAGACGAGGTATTCACCGCGGTTTATTTTGTCGCTTCCTATTTTTACAACATAGCTTTCTCCTATACAGCCCGTCATAAGCATAAGCGCAAGTATTAAGCAAAAAATTTTTCTCATGACATATCACCCTGCCGGAAAACTGATATTTTTTCACTATAAGTATAATATATTATGCCTTTTTATTCAATATATTTGAACAATATGTAATATAATTGATAGAATTTGCTTGTAAAAATTTTTTTATGCTGATATAATCTAATTAGGAGTATATCCAAAGGAGAGTGAAAAGCATGAGATGTCCTTTCTGCGGAAAGCTGGATACAAAGGTCATAGACACCAGAACAATGGAAGAAAACACAGTCATAAGACGGCGCAGGTTCTGCGATGAGTGCGGGGGAAGATTTACCACATACGAAAGACTTGACACGATACCCCTGACTGTTATAAAATCGGATAATACAAGGGAGACCTTCGACAGGGATAAGCTGACGAGAGGTATACTCATAAGCTGCAGCAAGCGTCCCATAACAAGAGAGCAGATAGACAGCATGGTGACTGATATAGAGAACACCATTTTAAACACTCTCAAAAAAGAGGTCGACAGCAAGGAAATAGGCGAAATGGTCATGGAAAGGCTCAAGGAGGTGGACGAGGTGGCATATGTAAGATTTGCCTCCGTTTACAGACAGTTCACCGATGTTGACAACTTCATTACGGAGCTGAGCAAGCTGTTGAAGGATAAAAAATAAACAGGCGGTATTGAAAGTATGAGTTATATTAATGTGCGCAGGGCCAATTGCAGAAATTGCTTCAAGTGCCTCAAAAACTGCATTGTAAAGTCCATAAAATACAACGATGAAAAAGTCGAGATAATAGAAGATAACTGTATCCTGTGCGGACTTTGCATAACAAAGTGTCCCCAGAGGGCAAAGAGCGCCAACAACGACATAGAACCTATAATGGGATACATAAAGGACAAGGACACCATAACGGCGGCAAGCCTCGACCCCAGCTATGTTTCAGCCTTCGGAAGCAGTGCTGACGCCATTGCTCCCGCGCTTAAGGCCATGGGCTTTGACATAGTGGAGGAGAGCGCCGCAGGCGCATCGTGCGTGAGCGAGGAATATTTAAGGCTCATTAAGGAGGGCGGCAGGGAAAACATCATTTCATCCGCCTGCCCCACCGTGAATATGTATATACAGAAGTATTATCCCGAGCTTGCGGACTATATAGCTCCCGTAATGTCGCCTGCCCTGGTACACGGCAAGGCCTTGAAGGAGGAGCACGGCGAAAATATAAGGGTGATACACATAACGCCCTGCCTTTCCAGGATAAAGGAATGTGACGAAAGCCCGTATATAGACGGAGTTATAACATATGACGCCCTCATGAAGCAGTTTTACGAGGAGGGCATAACTCTGTCGGATTATGCCGGCGGCGACAACGGCTTTGACAAAAGGGCAGGCTATTCCTGCATATATCCCATAGTGGGAGGCATAGTGTATGACCTTCAGAAAAAGCACGGCAAAAGCGAGGGCACGGAGCACATAGGGGGCTACGATCTGTTTTCAGTGAGCGGTGTGAGCAGTATTAAGAAAACTCTGGATGAAATGAAAAAGGGCACTATAAAAAATGCCTTTATAGAGGCCTCAGCCTGCAGCGGAGGCTGTGTGAGCGGTCCCTTTATGCCCCTCATGCGTTCATCGGGCTACAAGGCAAGGCTTGCGGTGAAGAAATATGCCGACAAGGCGGAGGAAGACGCAGAAACAAGAGTAAAGGACATAAGGACGGAGTACAGGGCGGAGCCCGTGATCGAGGATATGCCGAGCGAGGAGGAGATAAGAGCCATACTTGCGCGCATAGGCAAGTATTCAAGGGCGCAGGAGCTCAACTGCGGCAGCTGCGGTTATGCCACCTGCCGTGAAAAGGCCATAGCAGTGTATCAGAACAAGACGGAGCTGTATCTATGCATGCCCTATATGACGGACATAAACCAGGCCATGAGCAATGTCACCCTGAGCCTCACGCCAAACTACATAATAGCTGTGGACAGCGATATGCACATAAAGGAATTCAATGTAGCGGCGCAGAAGCTTTTCGGCATTTCAAGGGCGAAGGCGCTCAACAAAAAGCTCTCGGAGCTTATAGACACAAGCGATTTTGAAAGGGTCATAAGCAACCGCACCAACATATACGACAAAAGGGTGTCCTATCCCGAACTTGGCATAATAACCGAGCAGACGATAGTGTATGCGGAGGAAAGAAATATGGCAATAGCCATAATAAAGGATGTGACCCAGGAGCACAAGGACAGGGAAGCACTGTACACCAGAAAGAAAGAGTCCGTGAGCATGGCGCAGAAGGTTATCGACAAGCAGATGGTGGTGGCTCAGCAGATCGCCAGCCTGCTGGGAGAAACAACAGCCGAAACAAAGGTAACTCTCAATAAGCTCAAAAATTTGATAGACGCAGAGGAAATGAACAATGGCTGAGGTTTATGTTGACGCGGCATACAGATGTCTTACAAAGTATGAAGAAGAGCTGTGCGGTGACAATGTGGAGATAGTAAGGGACGACAAGAGGGTGATAGTTGTGCTCTCGGACGGTCTGGGAAGCGGAGTGAAGGCCAACATACTTTCAACGCTCACGGCAAAGATAATATCCACAATGCTCCGCGAGGGCTCTACCATAGAGGACACCGTAGACACCATAGGTCACACTCTGCCCATATGCAATGTCAGAAAGGTGGCTTATTCCACATTTATAATACTTGAAATAGACTATGAGGGCAACGCCTATCTCGTGGAATTTGATTCCCCCGGCTGTATATTCGTGAGAAATTCAAAGCCTGTGGATATAAAATACAGGCAGAGGAAGGTCGCAGGCAAGAAAATAAGGGAGGCGCATTTCAGCGTTGAGCCGAACGATGCCCTCATACTCATGAGCGACGGCGTTATATATGCAGGCATAGGCAGTGTGCTGAGCCTCGGCTGGGGCTGGGAGCATGTGTGCAGCTTTGCGGCGGATAAGACGGACAAAAGCATAAGCTCGGCAAGGCTCGCAAATCTGATAAGCGAGACCTGCGACAAGCTTTATATGAAAAGACCGGGCGATGACACCACAGTGGCGGCAATAAAAATAGTGCCCAAAAAAGAGCTCAGCCTTTACAGCGGACCGCCCATTGACGAAAAGGACGATGAAAAAGTCGTAAAGGACTTTATGAAGCCCGAGGGCAAAAAGATAGTATGCGGAGGAAGCTCTGCGACCATCGTAAGCCGTGTGCTCGGAAGACCGCTTTCGCCCAGCCTTGAATATATCGACCCCGATATACCGCCCACGGCGGAGATACCCGGCATAGACCTTGTGACGGAAGGCGTTATAACGCTTAAAAGAACTGTGGACATAATAAAGGAGTACATGAAGGACCCCACGGACAGCGACATACTCGAAAGACTTGACAAAAAAAACGGAGCCTGCGTTATGGCAAGGCTTCTTATAGAGGAATGTACCCACTTCAATATGTTTGTGGGACAGAAAATAAATCCTGCTCATCAGAATCCCGACCTGCCCGTAGACCTGAGCATAAAGCTGATGATAATGGATGAGCTTTACAAGCTCATGAAAAAAGCGGGCAAGGTAGTGACAAGGCAGTTCTATTGATATAAAAAATATTTTTCGGAGGTTTATAATATGGAGCAAATAACAGATGTAAACCAAATCAAAAATGCTGTGCTGTACAAAATAGCGCAATATACCTACGAGGGCACTCTCGAGGACAAATACGAGCACATACCCTATGAAATAACGGACCCCATAGAGCCTACCTTCAGGTGCTGTGTGTACAGGGAGAGGGAGATACTCAGGCAGAGGGTCAGGCTTGCCATGGGAAGGCTTCCCTCGGAGCTTCACTACCGCAAGACGGACAACACGCAGATAGTTCACGTCATGCTTGCCGCCTGCGAGGGCTGTCCCATAGACAGGATAACTGTGACAAACAACTGCCAGAACTGTCTGGCAAAGAGGTGCATGAAGGCGTGTAAGTTTGACGCCATAATACACACTCCCAACGGAGCATACATAGACAAGACAAAGTGCAAAAACTGCGGAGCCTGCGCAAAGGCCTGTCCCTACAATGCCATAGTGGACATCGAAAGGCCCTGCATAAAGGCATGCCCCGTAGGCGCGGTGGATATGGACGAGCACGACCTTGCAAAGATAGATGAGGACAAGTGCATAAACTGCGGTCAGTGCGTGTCAAAATGCCCCTTCGGCGCAATAGGCGCGGCTTCCATGATGACTAATGTTATAAATTCCATACTGCATAACCCCGAGCATACATACGCCATGATAGCGCCGTCAATAGAGGGACAGTTCGGCACGGCTACAATACCTCAGCTCAAAAAGGCCATAATAGATCTGGGCTTCAAGGACTGCTACGAGGTCGCTCTGGGCGGCGATGCAGTGGCATGGAGCGAGGCGGAGGAGCTTATAGAAAACATCAAAAACGGCAATAAAATGACTACATCCTGCTGTCCTGCCTTTTACAATATGATAATGAAGCACTATCCCGAGGTGAAGGACAAAATGTCAACGACCGGCTCGCCCATGATAGCCTCGGCAAAGGCTATAAGGGCTAAGGATCCTCTTGCGGAGGTAGTGTTCATAGGCCCCTGCATTGCAAAGAAGAACGAGGTCGTGGCAAGGTATCTGGGAGAAATATCGGCAGCAATGACGCTTGACGAGCTCGCCGCCATGTTTGCCGTAAAGAAGATAGACCCCGAAAGCTACGAGGACGGCGAACAGCTTGCCACACGCTACGGCAAGGGCTTTGCAAGAAGCGGAGGCGTATCTGCCGCAGTGATGAAGGTAGTGGAAGAAAAAGGCTCTGAGCTTAAGCCCAAGGTGAGAGTGTGCAACGGCGCCTCGGAGTGCAAGGTGGCCCTGCAGATGCTCAAGCTCGGCAGACTGCCCGAGGATATCATAGAGGGTATGGCATGCGAGGGAGGCTGTGTTAACGGACCTATGCGCCGTTATGACCTCATAGACAGCAAAAAGGTATTCGACAAGAATGTGAATGTCGATAACACGGATATAATAAACACATGTAAAGAAAACGGCTACGGAGAACTGAATATACATGTGCATAGGAGAAGATAAAAGGAGCGTCTTTCGGCGCTCTTTTTTTGCTTGTCGGATACCGTCCGGCGCATGGCTGACAGACTCGCAACAGCCGGGAAGCCGTCATTATATTACGTTATTTTTTCGTATTGGGGACAGTCCCTGTGCTTATCCGGTTTTCACAAACACAAAGCTTACACATCACCGTTAAAAACCTCCATTTGCTCATTTCCGGGACAGTCCCCGCTTGTCGGCTTCGTGTTGGCTGCCTCACGCTAACTACGGTGCGGGGACTGTCCCTAGCGTGGCTGTTTTGCTGTTATAAACGGCACTGTACAAGCTTTATGGAACAATAAGCTTTGTATCCGCCGGGACTGTCCCCAATACAAAAAACAAAGCACAGTATTTAAAGCTCTCCCAAAACATAAAAAATAATACTACCCCTTCCTTATATGAGGATTTGTAATGTATATTATGACAAAATTGTATATATAATTGCTGTAATTCAAGGGGGTAAATTGTTGAAAGTTACAGAAATTTTCAACAACGCCCGCTTACAGCTTGCATACGCGCTTTATATGCGGTATAATGAATTTATTATTTTTTAAGGAGGAAGAAACAATGAATGTATGGACAGTGCTTGCCTTTGTGCTCTATCTTGTCATGATGATAGCAATAGGCGTTGCATTTTCAAAGAAATCAAACAACATGAGCGACTATTTCCTGGGCGGACGAGGAATGAACAGCTGGCTCACGGCTCTCTCGGCTCAGGCTTCGGATATGTCAAGCTGGCTTTTGATGGGTCTGCCGGGCGCCGTATATCTTTCGGGTCTCGGCGATGCGTGGATAGCAATAGGTCTTGGCGTGGGTACCTATCTCAACTGGCTCTTTGTGGCAAAGAGGCTCAGAAAGTACTCAACGGTGGCAAACGACTCCATCACTATCCCCGAGTTTTTCCAGAACAGATTCAACTCGCAGGGAACTGCCCTCAAGGTAGCCTGCGCAGTCATAATATTTATATTTTTCCTTGTATACACGGCTTCGAGCTTCAACGCCGCCGCAAAGCTTCTCAATACGGTTTTCGGCGTAGACTACAGGCTGGGTCTTGCAATAGGCGTTGTGGTAATAATGGTATACACCTTCCTCGGCGGTTACTTTGCCGTTGTATGGACCGACTTTATACAGGGTATGCTTATGTTCTTCGCGCTTCTCATAGTGCCCATAATAGCGTACGCCATAGTAAGCGCGGACTTCAGCTCCACAATACAGAACATACCGGGCAACCCCCACTATATGAACCTCTTTATAGGCGCGGACGGAAAGCCTTACAGCTGGCAGTACATAGCTTCAAATGCAGGCTGGGGCTTAGGCTACTTCGGTATGCCCCATATTCTTGTAAGATTTATGTCTATAAAGAGCTCCGACATGATAAGAAAGTCCAGAATAATAGCTACCGTCTGGGTCGCAGTCACTCTTGTGGCTTCCGTATTGATGGCTGTAACGGGCTATGTTTATATGTCGACAACGGGCATGGAGATATTCACGGATGCGGCAGGCTCCGAAACGATATTCATGCTCCTTGTTCAGAAACTCACACCGGGATTCATAGCCGGTATTCTTCTCTGCGCTATAGTTGCGGCAATAATGTCAACATCGGATTCGCAGATGCTCGTTACCGCTTCGGCAGTTTCAAACGATATATACAAGAGCGTTATAAACAAGAAGGCAAGCGACAAACAGCTTCTGCTTCTTAGCCGTATAGCAATAATAGTGGTAGCTGTCATAGCATTCTTCCTTGCTCTTAACCCCGACAACTCCGTAATGAGCCTTGTAAGCTATGCTTGGGCAGGCCTCGGCGCAGCCTTCGGTCCTGCGGTGCTCTTAAGCCTCTTCTGGAAGAGAATGACGATGTCGGGCGCTCTTGCAGGCATCATATCGGGCGGTCTGGGCGTGCTTTTGTGGAACACCTTCCTCACCTCCACAAGCCCCATATTCGGCACAAGGTTTATGATAGCAGATACTCAGCTCTATGAGCTCGTTCCCGCTTTCGTACTCTCATTTGTATGTATAGTGGTCGTATCGCTTATAAGCCCCAAGCCCTCACAGAAAATACTCGATGACTTCGACAGAGTTAAGACTATTGAGGTATAATATATAAATAATTGATAAAAAGCGAAGCCGAATGACTTCGCTTTTTTTGTGTGATCAAGACCTCTGCATATTTTTATCTATACAAAAAACACACCGTCACGGCGGTGTGTTTTAAAGAGCCGATGACGGGATTTGAACCTGCGACCTGCGCATTACGAATGCGCTGCACTGCCACTGTGCTACATCGGCATATATCAATGTGTTTTGCGTGCCCGAACGGCAGGCACAAAATTATTATACTCCATTTCGGGCAAAAAGTAAACAATTATTTTTATAAATTGAAGATTTTGTTATAAGGCTTGTTTAAGGAATACCGATTTTTGCATAATTAAGGGGAGCATGAGCTCCCCCCCTGCGTGTCGATAAAATCGACACGCTTGAAAGAAATGCTTGCATTTCTTTCAGTTAGGCTAATGTAGGAACC
>CANROO010000102.1 GCA_947632235.1 uncultured Clostridia bacterium | reverse complement strand
AGTTATGATGTCCGTATTCTTTACAAAAGTAATGCTCATTTCGGGTCTTTCATATCTTTTCAATTTAAAACACCTCCGATTTATTCAAGCTCAAGGCTAACTACAGCGATCTGTGTTTCCCCGTTATCACCTTTTACCTCTTCATAGCCGGTGGCTTTTGCATACTGCTCTGCCGTGCAGGTAGAGATATAAGCAATAGCATCGGGAGCATATACACCGTCTACTATAACGCCGAATAATGTGTCGCCCTCGGCAGCATCTATGGTATATTTACCCTTTATTTCATTGCTGTAGACTGAGTTCCTTGCTTCTGTAAGATTTTGTCCTCCGTCCGGTTCAAAAACAGCGGTTTTCTTAAGGTCAAAGCCCTTTTTATGTACAGCTCCGCCAAATTCTACTTTATTATTTGTGTTGAAATAAACAGTTTTGTCAGCCGGGAATAAGATGTCAAATACTACATAAGCCTTGCCGTTTTCATCAATATTAACATCTTCATTCTCAACATAGAAGCCTGTGGATACGGAATATGTATCACTTAGATCATCGGATTCTTCTCTTTTTCCATTTATATCGGTATAATGAGTTTTGCTGAAGTTGCCGGTGGCAGAACCTTGTGTAGCTGTTCCTCTTACAAAGGACACCTCAGCCTTCAATGCATCTGTAAAGTCCCATCTATGGGTAGCTTCAATGTATTTTGCCTCTCTGCCATCCTCTGATATCAGCTTAGTATTACTGCCTGTCATAACATAGTCGCCTGCATTGGCTTCAAATTCGAGAGTTTCGTCTTTTCCAAGATTAGCTGTTATAGGACCGCCTATATTACCGCCCAAAATACCCGACTTGTTATTTCCGCCGACAGCCTGAATCTGACCCTCGGGCACCTTACCTACAGTGATACCGCCGTCTACTGTGACCGTACCGCCGTTGTTGTTATATATAACATAGCTCTTATTGTCGTTGCCGTATATAGCACCGCCCTCTATTTTAAGAGTTCCATTGTTGTACAGTATAGCGTTTTCTTCTACATCGGTCTCAACATCTATACCATTTATCACAGTACCCTTCTTTATTATTAAGGTAGCTCCTTTTTCAATATCTATACCGTATAATAATAAGTCTTTTACCGGTTCGCCTGTTTTCCAGCCGCCGTCAATAGTGATATTTTCAAGCACAAGAATAGCGCCCGATTTTACCTTTATCAAGGATCTTGAGCTGTGAGTGCCGTCATTTACATGAGTGATCGTTCCGCCCGTAAGCTTTACAGCACCTTCTTCTATTGTTATGCAGTCAAATCCGTTTGTACTTCCTGCCTTTATGCCCTGTGCCGGCACTGTAACAACCATAGCGCTGTTTTCGGAAGGAGCAAGCGATCCCTTTTTCTGTATTATTTTTGTGTTGACATATGTTTTAGTGGGATCCATTTCATTTTTGGGCTTTGTTTTGTTGTTATCATCACTTTCTATTACATTGGGATCTGTTACCTGCACGGTTAATACATCTTGCGTTCTCTTATCATTCGTAATGAATGCTATATCTGCTTTGCCCGGCCTTTCAGCTTTCAGTTTGAAAGCAGTCTGATCAGCTCTTACGGTTGCTGTGTCATCACGTGTAACTGTAACAACACCGGCATCACCGGTTATTACGGGATCGTCTATTTCATAATTTTTATTCGAGCATACAACCGTAGCAATAATCGTCTTTTCATCACCGACAAACATATAAGCTTTATTTGTATCGAGATGAATTTCATGGTCATGACCTTCACCTGCATCATGTTCAGCGTTTATAAAGTGCCATGAATTGTCATAATATATAGCCGAATGCGGTTCATTATCAATGGTTGCAACGATTTTATGTTCGGGATTTGCAACAAAGTAATCGCCGTTCTTGGCTGTAACTGAAATCTTATTCTCTGTTTCATCAACAATAGTTATAGGATTATTTCCAACACTGGCTGAAAGCTTTATGGGACCCGATTTATACACGCCCGTAACATCGTACTTGCCTGCTGTATTACCAACCATAAGACCGCCTGTGATAGTTATATCTCCCGAGCTGTGATATATGGAATAATTAGTATTGTCATGTATAGTACCGCCCGAGATATTCGTGGGACCGTATACCGATACACCGCCGCCGAGTACAAAGGCATTGTTGCATATTTCGCCGCCTGTCATATTGAATGTACCCTTATTGTATACACCGCTGCCGAACTTTGAATAGGATACGGTCGTAAAGTTCTTTATTACGGTACCGTCTTCAACGGTAAGATCACCCTCATTATTTATACCGTAATAATACTTGCCGTTGCTGCTGCCATTATTGGGATTGTTACCGTCAATAGTAACATTATTGAGCGTAAGAGAAGCTCCGGGCATAACATATATAAGAGAACCGCAGGTAGTGGTTCCGCCGTATTGAATGGCAGCGCCGTCTTCTGCACCCTTAATAGTAACATTGCCCGATGCTATCGTGATACAAGTACCGTTCTGCAAGGCAGATGTACTGCTTGATGCTACCGTAACAACCCCTTTGGGAACGGTAACGGTAACATTCCCACCGCTTATATTCAGATCTGTGTAGGTCTTAGTCGCATCAAGCGTTGTGTCTTGGGTGATCTCCTCAGCCCACACTGCCGCCGACATAACAAGCGTCAGCACCGCTGTCAATAAGGACAGCCTTAAAAATTTCCTCATTTTAATTACCTCCTTGAAAAAAATATATTGTTATGAATTGATGCTGTTTTGCACAGTAAATCACTAAAATTTACTGCACATTTTCTATATCTAAGCAAATTATAACATATATTCCGAGGGCGTGCAATACCCCCCCCCGAATTTTACAAAATGTTCATATTAACAGCTTAGCTGTGAGTTATACCAAGGTGATACTGCCCTCAAAACATTACTATTATATTAAAACCGCACCGCTTCTATTGACAATATTTAAAACAAATATTACAATAAATATAGGACTTTTTGATTGTAAGGAGAGTTTTTATGCAGAAAAAACGCACCGAAAAAAGAAATATGGCAATTCCCGTTGTGCTTTGCTGTCTTATTGTGTTATCTTTAATAATAACATTTTTTATGATGCCTTTTTTCAACATAAAGGAAATAAGAGTGGTGGGTAACGAGGAGCTGACGCAGGAGGAAATAAAGGGCTACTTAAGCTTTAAGGAGGGCGACAACATTTTCCTCATAAACAAGTCGGGAAGCAGGGAAAAAGTGCTCAACAACCACTTTGTGGAGAGCGTGAGCATAAACAGGATAATACCCCGCACCGTTGAGGTGACGGTGAAGGAATACAAGCTCCGCGGTTATGTGCCGTATTCGGGAAGCTACCTCTTCATAGACGGAGAAGGCAGAGTGCTCGATGTGCAGAAGGATATAACAAAGCCCCTGCCCGTTGTGGAGGGACTCAAATTCAACAACGTGACCGTGGGCGACATACTGAAGGTCGACAATCCGTCGGCATTTGAAACTATGGTGCATCTTTCAAAGCTTTTTGAAAAATATGAGCTTTTAAACGATGTTATAAGGGTGGATCTTTCGGATGTTACCGACATTCATCTGTACACGGGCAATGTGGATATAAAATTCGGAAGCTTTGACGATGCCAACAGAAAGCTTCTCATGCTCATAGAGGTGCTTAAGACATTCGACACGAGCGTGCCGGGCACTATAAATCTGACGGCGGATAAGGCGACGTACAGGTATATGCTGTAAAGCTTTATTTTGGGGACAGTCCCTCAATATATAAAGCATATTGACTGTCTATATGAAAAAATACACCACAACAGAGAGCAGACAACGACCATTTTAGGGACAGTCCCCGCACCGCAGTCAGGTCGGGGACTGTCCCTAAAGTGAACAATAAGCAGTCATAAACAAAGGCAGGTAAGTTATATGTAAAGAAAAAAATACATATAAATAGGGACTGTCCCCAAATATTTAACCTCTTCCTTTAGCTTAATAGTATAAAAATATTAAAAAAATGTTAAATTTTTATGTAAATCTTACAAAGTTTTGAAATATATTATTTTCCTCTTGCATTGAAGGGACAAAAGGGGTAAAATATAATAAAATAGTGTAATTGTAGGTTTTTTAAATCGCATACGAAAGAAAAAGATTTATATAGATATCTACAGGAGGTAAATTATGATCGAAATAGTCAATGAGATGAACGATGTTGCCAAGATCGTAGTGCTCGGTGTCGGCGGCGGCGGATGCAATGCCGTGAACAGAATGCTTGTTCAGCATCCTGCGGCAATAGACTTTATAGCAGTCAACACGGACTCTACGGCTCTTGAAAATTCAGCTGCAAAGAAGAAAATAAAGATAGGCTCCAAGCTCACAAAGGGCTTAGGCGCAGGCGGAAGACCCGAGATCGGCGAGGCTGCCGCAGAGGAAACGGCATCCGAAATATCTCAGGCGCTTGAAGGCGTGAACATGGTATTCATAACTGCAGGCATGGGCGGCGGCACAGGCACGGGCGGTGCTCCCGTTGTTGCAAGAATAGCCAGAGAAATGGGCATACTCACAGTGGGCGTTGTTACAAAGCCCTTCAAGTTTGAGGGTCCCAAGAGGATGAAATATGCTATGCAGGGTATAGAAAATCTGAGCCAGTATGTTGACACACTGCTCGTTATACCCAATCAGAAGCTTATAGAAACAGCCGAGAATACGGACAAGACAATAACAATGCGCGGAGCATTCGCAATGTCCGACAGCGTTTTGGGCCAGGGTGTTACGGGTATATCCGACCTCATCACAAAGCCCGGCGAGATCAATGTGGACTTTGCCGATGTATGCACGGTCATTGCAAATCAGGGTCTTGCTCACTTCGGTATAGGCGAATCCGACGATATTCAGGAGGCAGCAAGAATGGCTATCACATCACCGCTTCTTGAAACGGCTATCGATGGCGCCAAGAGCGTTATTGTAAACTTCACAAGCGGTCCCGACCTCAACCTTCTTGAGGCAAACGCAGCCGCAGAGCTTATATCGGGCACTCTCGATCCCGAGGCTGAATTTATATTCGGTACAGTCATTGACGAGACAATGGGCGACAAGGTGAAGGTAACAGTCATCGCAACGGGTCTTAAGTCGGCAGACGGCCCCACTCCCGCTCCCAAGAAGCAGGAGACGGCAGTTCCCGCAGGCAGCGGAGCAGGCTCATTCAGAAAAACGAGCACGAGCTATAAGCCCGCTCCCGCTTCCTCGGCTCCGGCAGAGGAGAACACAGAGGCTGACACAACAAGCGATATAATTATTCCTACATTCTTAAGAAAAAGATAAAATGATTTATACATAAAGGCTTTTGCAGATGCAAAAGCCTTTAAAATGTCAAGAAATATAAAAAATGCGTCATTAAAGCCCCCTCAGACACCCTATGGGTGTCAGCTCCCCCAAAGGGGGCGCCAAGAGGAAGAGGGACCCCCTCCACTCTTGCCTCCCCTTTCAGGGGAGGGGGACCATTTCAAACAAAGCTTGCTTTGTGCCGAAATGGTGGTAGGGTGCAAGACTTGCTTGCAAGTCTTGCCCTCTATATTTAAGGCAGTACAAAAAGGAGGAAACACACCATGCACAGAACTCGGCTTGCGGACAGGCGCCTGCCCGTTTATTCAAAGGGCGAGGAAATTTTCAATATGTCAAGCCACACGCTGGGCGCAGTGCTTGCGCTTGCAGGCATGATACTCTGCATCATACGCGCGGCGCTCGGATACAACATAGCAGGCATAATAGCCTCCTGCCTTTACGGCGTGAGCATGATATGCCTTTACACCATGTCGAGCATATACCACGGCTTGGGCAAGGGCACCGCAAAGAAGGTATTTCAGATAATAGACCACTGCACGATTTATTTTATGATAGCAGGCTCGTATATGCCCGTGGTCTTCTGCGTCATAATGCCCCAAAGCCTAACTGTCGGCTGGGTGATATTCGGCATAGAATGGGGTCTTGCCTGCCTTGCGTGTGCGCTCACTGCCATTGACCTTGAAAGCACAAAGGTGCTCTCCATGCTCTGCTATCTGGGCATGGGCTGGACCATAATAATATTTTACAAATACCTCAAAGTCATAGCTCCCATGGGCATATTCCTTTTTTTGCTAGGCGGTGTGCTCTACACCGTGGGCGCCGTGATATACGGCATGAAGAGGAAATTTGCGCACAACATTTTTCATGTATTCGTTGTGCTGGGAAGCATAGCCCATTTTTTTGCAATTATATTTTATGTGCTTTAACCGTATAAAAAAACAAAAGCAACAAAAAATACTACTGACAAAACACAGCATACACTGCTTGAAGGAGGTAGTATTTTTTTATGCTCAAAAAAATAATTTCTGCTGCGCTTTTAATTGCGCTTTGCGCGCCTTATGCCGTATTTGCTCAGCCGCCGCAGACGGACGCGCGCTCTTATATACTTATGGAAGCGTCTACGGGAAAAATATTGGCTGAAAACAACAGCAAGGAGGCTCTGCCCCCTGCAAGCGTTACCAAAATAATGACACTGCTTCTCATATACGACTCCGTACACACGGGAAAAATAAAGTGGACGGACAGCGTAAGCGTATCGGAGCACGCCTCATCCATGGGCGGATCGCAGATATTTCTGGAGCCTGATGAAAAGCAGAGCGTGGAAGCGCTCACAAAGTCCATCGCCATAGCCTCCGCAAACGATGCCGCGGTGGCAATGGCAGAGTATATAGCAGGAAGCGAGGAAGCCTTTGTCAAGCTTATGAACGACAAGGCAAGGGAGCTGGGGATGAAGAACACGACATTTGTAAACGCCTGCGGACTTGACGCCGAGGGACACAAAATGAGCGCCAAGGACATAGCCATAATGAGCAGGGAGCTGATAACAAAGTATCCCGACATCAAAAAGTACACCACAACATGGCAGGACACCATAACTCACACCACGGCAAGGGGCGAGAGCGAGTTCGGACTGACGAATACGAATAAGCTCATAAAGTGGTACAGCGATGCCACGGGACTCAAGACGGGCTCCACGGGAAAGGCAAAATACTGCCTTTCGGGCACGGCAATGCGTGACGGCATGGAGCTTATAGCCGTGGTCATGGCTGCGCCCGACCCCAAGTCGAGATTTCAGAGCGTTATGAAGCTTCTGGACTACGGCTTTGCCAATTACAGGCTTGAAAAGGGAAAAACGGCAGGCGAAGCCGTGGGAAATGTGAATGTGAATAAGGGAATGGCGGACAGCGTATGCGCAGTCGCCGAGAAGGAAATAGGCATCGTACTGCCGAAGGACAATAAGTCAAAGATCGAATGCAGGGCGGAGCTTTCACAGGGAGTGAATGCGCCCGTTAAAAAGGGCGATAAGCTAGGCGAGATAGCGTATTATTCGGACGGCAAAAAAATTGCCTCCTGCAGCGCCGTTGCAAAGGAGGATGTAGAAAAAGCCGATTTTAAGAGGAATGCGGTGAGGTTGATAAGGATGTGGTTGTAAGGGGCGGGCATTGCCCGCCCCCTACATTGAAAGGCAGTGCAGATATAACATTTATATCGGTTATCTGCCCTTTAGAGTTTTAAAGGGATGTTTAATATATCCCTTCACAGCCACTCAATGTGCGCAGCAGCATCTCCCCCAGCTCCTCAAGCACTCTGTCGCAGTCGGCCTCTGTTATATTCTGCGTGACACCGCCCAGATTTATATTGACCGTGCTCGAGCTGTTGTTGTTTTCTACGCTGTCACCGCCGTTTATGAGGCTTTCGGCATAGTCGTAAATTTCTTTAAAATCTTTATTGTTGTGGATAAAATTATTTTTTTCAGCTGTAAAATAATTATTATCCTCAAAGTTTTCCGAGTTATCCCCAAAAAAAGTCTTTAAATCGCTGTAAAAGCCGTTTTTGACAGCATTGCTCCGGTGGATAACTTTATCGTCCGTAAAATTTATATTGCCGTAAATTTTTTCCTGCACGGAAGCGAGGACTTCATTTATATGCCCTATATCATTCGGCATAATTTTATTTATATCCCTTTCAAGAGCCTCGGCTGTCTTTATATACTCCGGCAGATACGGACTTATGAGCCTCTCGGGCGCATATCCGTACGAGAAAGTGCCAAAAGTGCCGTCATCGGGCGCGCTCATAGGCTCCTCTATGTCAAAATCGGGCATATCATACATATCGTTAAGGCTCTGTATAAGCCACAATAAATTTTCCATAGCCTCGCCTCCTTAAGGCAGGGTTATCACAAGCCCCGTGCTTATGCGGTCGGGGTCTGCGATGACCGTTTTGTTTGCCTCGTAGATCTCACGCCATCGGCTGCCGTCACCGTAGACGCTCTTGGCTATTTTCCAAAGGCTGTCGCCCTGCTTTACTGTGTAGCTGCTCTTTACGGAGGCGGTGCTTTCTGCTGTTTCGCCCGTTTCCCTGCCCTCCGTGGTGTAAAATCTGGCGCCGTAGGGTCTGTATTCTCTGAGGCTTATATCCACAGCCAGATCGAAGCCCTCCTCCGCGCTCTCCACAAAGCTGAGCTCCTCAATAACGGCATAAATGCCCGTGTAATTGAATACTCTTGTGCCCTTCGTGCGTGTTATGACAAAGGGTATTATTTCGTTTTCCTCCTTAAGACGCTCTATCTCGGCCCTGTAATGATCGCTTCCCCTGTAACCGCCGTCATAGCGCGCAAAGGGGTAGTCGCTGTTGGGCAGAAGCGCCCTGAAGGCTATCGTTCTGAGCCTGGCGGACTTGAGCATATTTATTTCCCTGCCCTCCGCAAGGTTCACAGTTTTGTTGGAGCTTCCCGTGCCTATTGTCACCCTTGAGGGCGCAACGGGCAGCTTGAGCTCGCCTAAATAAAAATCATACATATTTTTTACCTCCCGTGATATTATTTTTCACAGGTAAAAAATATCATATTAAAAGTGCCAAAGTGCGACATTTATTTTTGAAAATAAAAAAAGCCGAAGCCGGCATTTATTTTTGAGATGATAAAAGCCTCCGAAAAAACGGAGGCTTCATATCATTTGGAATTTATAGTAAAAAAGAAGGTAATTAATGATTACTTATAATCAACTGCGCAGGGGTTTCCGCCCTTCCAGTCGTGATGCTGTGAGAGCTTGAAGGTCGCATCGCTCTTTAAGAAGAATGTGTAGGGCGAAGC
>CANROO010000101.1 GCA_947632235.1 uncultured Clostridia bacterium | reverse complement strand
ACAAACCCAAGCAAGCGTGACACAAGCAAAGTCATAAAAATTGAAAAGAAAGACCCCTACGCAGGAGTTCAGGTAGGTACACTCAATCAGTCAGACGAAAACAGAAGGGATGCGGTTCCCGGTGATACATTTGTAGACACTAATGGAAAGAGTACAATTGTTAAGATTGGCAAAGCAGACGTGCTTGGTGAAGGTCAACCAATTGCACTTGATGCAGGCAGAAAGCAAGCAGTGATTCCGAGTGTAATAGGCAATTTATCCACATCGGATGGAACATTTTTCAGACTTGGTGCAACATATTACATTAACCCTGACACCGGTGAAGGACACTGGGGAGATGAGTGGGACAAGATACAGGAAGCCTATGAACCCACTACACCCGGCACAACTGATGGTGAGCTTAAATCCTTTGGTTTAGGCGGTTGGTGTACCTACAAGTGGAATGCAACTGCTCAAAGATGGCAGGCAACAGCCTATAACTGTCAGTGGAGATTTTAAAGTAATATGAATAAATTAAGGACACTTCGTAAAGAGGTGTCCTCAGACTGTCGAAAAAGTAAATTTATTTCAAATATAAAACCTTCCACCAACCTTCGGTTGGTCCCCCTTCCCTTAGCCCTAACGGGCTAAAGGACGGCTTATAGTGCTTTAATTCCTGACAGTAAGCCTATTTTATCCGCAAGACACACATTATAAGGCGTCCTTGCGAAGCAGGGAAGCTGGCGCCCGAAGGGCGACTGAAGGGTTAAAAAATATTTTATCGACACGCAGAGGACACTTCGTAAAGAGGTGTCCTTTTTGATGCGGGCACAGGCATATCCATAATAGCCCACCCATGAAAATCTCTTTTTTGAGATTTACTTTGTATATAACATAATAAAGATTTTTTTCAACATTTTATGTTGCATTTTTGATGTAAATTATTTTGAAATCCTCACTTCACATCCACCTGGCACATTCTCATCGTATCCAGTGCCTTATCATGGCTTTCGGGTGTAACGCCTGCACAGCAGGCACTGTCTACGCTTATATCCACCTCGGGCATATACGCCTTGAGAAGCAGGGCGTTGCTTATTACGCATATATCCGTGCATAGCCCTATAAGCTCTATTTCTATGGGCTCTTTTTCGTTTTCAGCCTTAAGAAGCTCCGCAAGCTCCTTTGAGCCGAAGGTGGGCTTGTCTATAATGTGCGCTCCGCGGAGAGCTTTTTTTATTTCGCTTTGTATCTCCCGGCCGTCCGTGCCCTTTATGCAGTGTTTAACGGGCAGGTGCCTTCCCTCATTTGTGTCCATATAGTTTTCGCCGTGGGTGTCCCTTGTAGCGTATATGTTTTCGGCAGGATATGTATTTATTTTGTCAACGGCGTTTTTTACTATCGCCTGAGCCTCTTTTGTGCCGAGAGCGCCGTCTATAAAGTCATTCTGCAGATCTACGGCAATAAGTATTTTTCTCATATTTTTCACTCCTCATATTTTGGTTATTTTTTCTCTCATGCGCTTTCCGAAGGCTTTTTCGTAAGGCAGTATATATTCCTCATAGTCAAGGCTTTTCCCTCTTGAAAGCACCTCCATATCGGTGCCGAAAAGGCAGACCTCAAGCCCTGTTTCGCTCAGCCCGTTCCTTTGGTAGAACCGCTTTCTTTTAAGCCTTTTCTCCAAGTCAGGACAGTCCGCCTTTGTGCTCTCTATCTCAAGATAAAATATGCGGTCCCTGTATCTTCGGGTCAATATGCCCAGAGCCTCGGAGCCTAAGCCTTTGCCTCTCATGCGCCCTTCTACGGCATAGTAAAGCAAAAGCGCCTTGTCACCGCACACGAGCATAACGGCAAATCCCGCAAAGCTCCCGTTTTGTATTATGCTGAGCATATCGAGCTTACCCCCGATGCTGTCCTTGAGCATAAGCCAAAACGGCATTCTCTCGCACTTCGGGAAGGCTTCGTTATAAAGCTTTTTTACTCTTTGGATGTCCTTAAATGCAGTCTTTTTTATTTCCATGGTCACTGCAATGCCGTTGTGGTCTCAGCTGTGCTTATCTGAGCCATATTTTCGGAAAGTATTGAAAGATTCCTGTATGTTATGCCTGCGAATATCACAAAGAGCACTAGAGCGATAACGAGCACTATTTCGGCTATTTTTACATTCTTTTTATTATTCATTTCGTTTACCTCCGAACCAGTTTTCTATTTCGCTCCAGCTGCAGTTTACGGAGCCCTGAGCAAAGAAGGGCTTTCCTCCGCCTCTGCCGTTGAGAGCAGAATTCATATCCTTCACAAATTGTCTGAGGTCGCCGTCCTTTTCGCAGACGGCATATTTGTAGCCCTCGCCGTCGCTTCCCGAAAATACGGCGGTAACGCCCTTACAGCCGTTTTCCATGAGCATATTTGCAAGATTTCTCACTGCGTTGGGGTCAAGACCGTCTTCTTTTATAAGCACATCGGTTTTGCCGGCATACTCCTTTGTTATGCTTTCAAGCCTTGCGTTCTGCGCCTCCGTTATGGTGTTTTTGAGCGACTGATTTTCATTAAGCAGTCTTTCTACTGCGCCTGCGGTCTCCTTCACCTTTGCTGAGAGCAGGTTTGATATTTCCTTGTTCTGCTCCATTACATCCGTTATATGGTCAAAGGCGCGCTTTCCGCACAGCATTTCTATCCTCACACCGCCCTTGTGGCTCTGGCAGGAGAACATTTTTATTATTCCCAGCTCACCGCTCCTCTTAACATGAGTACCGCAGCAGGCGCACATATCCGCTCCGGGAAATTCCACAAGCCTTACGCTGCCCTCAAGCTCCTTCTTGCTTCTGTAGTCTATGCTTTTGAGCTCCTCGCCCTCGGCTGTGAATATCCTGCACTCCGTGTCCGACCACACATAGCGGTTGGCTTCAAGCTCGATTTCCTGCACCTGCGCCCATGTCAGCTCGCCGTCAAGGTCGAGAGTTATCATGTCGGCGCCCATGTGAAAGCCCACATTGTTGTAGCCGTATTTGCTGTGAAAAAGTCCGCTTACTATATGCTCCGCAGAGTGCTGCTGCATGAGGTCAAAGCGCCTCTCCCAGTCTATGATGCCCTTTACCGTGCTTCCCTTTTCAAGGGGCTTGTCTATGTAATGCACCACATCCTCGCCATTTTCGCCCACATATATTATGTCGGCATCGCCGAGAGTTCCCATATCGCAGGGCTGACCTCCGCCCTCGGGATAGAAGGCCGTGTTGTCAAGTATCACGGCATAGCCTCTCTTATCCTCCTCACAGCTTAATACTGTGGCTGTAAATTCCTTTAAATAAGCGTCCTTGTAATATAATCTGTTCATGTCCATAATATTTCTCTCCTTTTATATCAATTCGGCGTACATAGTTTCTTCCGCCGCAATTTCCGTAAGCCTCACCTTTTCAATGCTGTTTGACAGCTCCCTGTCCGTTTTGACGAGCACCTTTATATAATTTTCGGTGTGTCCCTCTTGGTATTCTCCGTTTTTTCTTTCAAAGAGTACAGCCATTTCCCTGCCTGTGAAGGATGACATAAATTCTCTGCTGAGCCTTTCGCTAAGCTCCAGCATCCTGTGCGTCCTCTCGTTTTTTACCTCGGGAGCCACCTGCGGACGCATCCTTCCGGCAGGCGTTCCGGGCTTGGGAGAGTAGGGGAATACATGTATTTTACTTAGCTTCACCTTTTCGGCAAAGGCATAGCTTTCTTCAAAGTCCTCGTCTGTCTCCGTGGGGAAGCCTGCTATTATGTCCGTGGTTATGGCGGCATCGGGATATACACGCCTTATGTTACCGCACACGGCTTCGTATTCCTCGGCGGTATAGCGCCTGTTCATGGCTTTCAGCGTCCTGTCGCAGCCGCTCTGCAGTGAAAGATGAAAATGACAGCACACCTTTTCAAGCGTCGACATTCTTTTAAGAAATTCATCGTCCACAGCCTTAGGCTCCATGGAGCTGAAGCGTATGCGCTCTATGCCCCGAGTGCCGTGTACCTTTTCCACTATGTCCGCAAGTGATATGTTTCCTAAGTCTAAGCCGTAGCTTGCCACGTGTATGCCCGTCAGCACTATTTCCTTGAAGCCGTTTTCGGCAAGCCTTTTTACCTCGCTTATTATGTCCTCGGGCTGTCTGCTCCTCACGGGGCCTCTGGCGTAGGGTATTATGCAGTAGGAGCAGTAGCGGTTGCAACCCTCCTGTATCTTTATGTAGGCTCTTGTCCTGTCCTTGAGCTTAGTTATTTTAAGCGGTTCAAATGTGTTTTCGCTCTTTATGTCGCTCACGGCGTTAAGCACGCCCCGTTCGGGCGTATAGCTCTCTACGATGTCAACTATGTCGGCTCTGTTCTTTGTGCCTATTATTATGTTTATGCCCTCTATGCCCATTACCTCCTCGGGCGAGGTCTGAGTGTAACAGCCTGCGGCAACTATTACTGCGTCGGCGTTTAGCCTCTTTGCGTGCCTTATCATCTGCCGTGATTTTTTATCGCCGAAGTTAGTGACCGTGCAGGTGTTTATTACATATATGTCCGCCTTTTTGTCAAAGTCGGTCACCTCGTAGCCTCTTGAGGCAAAAAGCTCCGCCATGGCCTCGCTGTCATAAAAATTGACCTTACAGCCGAGAGTTGCAAATGCAATTTTTTTCATATTGATTCTCTCCATAGTAAAAAATTTGAAAAATACTATTTATATTTTAACAGAAATATGTTATATTTAAAAGTAGAATTTTATATTTTTTTTAAAGGAGTTTGCGCATGAAAAAAACAGTAGACGAAAAAAAGCTTGTGGAGCTTGTGGAGTACAAAATAAAGGATGTGCTTTTAAACCTTATATACGACATTGCGGATGATCCCGCATCGAAGGCGGAGTATGTCATGCCTAAGTGCGTTTCGGAGATATACGGCGGTATAAAGACGGCTTATACAAAGCTTGCCGATCTGTTTGAAAAAACGGACAGGGCGGAGTTTGAGGCGGAGATAAGAGGCATAACGGACAATATAATAAAAAGCGCCGTCAATATAAACAGATATACCTCCTTCAACGATGCTCTCGGGCAGAAAATACTGCGTATGTACAAGCTTTCGGATATAAGCCGTATAGGCGGAGAGGTGCCTCTCAATAACGGCAGAGTGGCAGAGCTTGTGAGGGAATACACGGCTAAGCTTGAGGATAATCTTGAAGGAAGCTTCAAAAAGGCGGAGATAATATCCTCTCTTCCTCTCAGAATGACGAGAGACCGCTTTGACGACTATGTGAGGCGGGGCGTGAGGATGCTTATAGGCGGACTTCCCGAGGGCTTTGCGCAGTCCGGCATTTCAAGGCTCAAGGATATATTTTATGCCGACTGCGAGGATGAATTTTCGGCTGATATACCGCTTATGTACGAAAAGCTCAAGGCAACGGAGGAAAGCCTTGCAGAGCTTGAAGGCGAGGCGCTTATGGAGGCTATGGGCGACATTGACGGCAATCTTGATGCGCTCGGGGATATGTACGGTGCGCTCGGCATGTACTATAACCATGCTATGTATCTGAATATACTTTCGCTTTTTGTTGTGGACAGCGATTTTATATTCGGCGATGATATGGTGCTCAAGGACCTTTATTTTGCGCTTAAGGAAATGATCACAACGGGTGATGAGAGCCTTAAGGAGGATATACTCGAGAGGGCGGGCGATGAGATAAGCGACCGTTTTGACGCGTACAGACACGAGGAAGAAAAAATACTCAAGGCTGTTAATTCTCTCAAGAGCGAGGAGCTTGACGCGCTTGACGATAATATAAAAATGACATTGAATGTCAGAAACACCATAAACAATATGTATTTAAGCGAGCTTGACGAGCGCATAATGCTTGCGGACGAAAATGAGGAGGATGCCGATAAGGCTGTAGAAGGACTTATAGAATATATAAATACTGTCACCGAGAATATGCCGAACAGCGAAAAAAAGCTTATGAAGCAGAACTTTTTGGGACATATTCCCGCGCCCATGTCAAACGATGAGCTGTGCGAATACTGCAGTTACGCCCTTGACGGCATAAATGACAGAAATGTGAGCCTTATGACCTACAGCGATATTTTTCACGCCATAGATGATGACGAGGATGAGGAGCACGAGCATCATCACCATCATCATGACCATGAGCACTGCGGCTGCGGCCATCACCACGGACATGACTGTGACTGCGGTCATGAGCATTGAGAAAGGCGGACTGCAATACGGCAGCTTTGCTTATCTGCTATGATATTATTTAGTATTTCATTGACAAGCTATAAAAAAATTCAGTATCCTTTTAGCGGATACTGAATTTTTTTGATGTTCTTTTATATAATAATATTTAATTGTTTATTTTACCTTGTAGGTAGCTGTTCTTGTGCTGTCGTCCCATTCAACGGCAACCTCGAGAGCGCTTCCCAAAGCTCTGAACGGTACGAACATTCTGTCGTTCACTATCTCTGCCTTAACGCCGTTTTCCATTTCTCTCGGGTTGTTTCCGACAAGCATTATATTGCTTCCTGCGGTGAACTTTATGACCTTGTCGCCCGTTGTTATAGTGGCTGTCTTTGTTGCCTGATCCCAGCTTACAGCCTTTGAATTGTCGGCATTGTCAATATCTCCGCCTGCTATTGCAAGGGCAACGAATCTGAGCGGAACAAGAGTTGAATTGCTTGAAGCCTGGATGTAGGCCGCTGCGTCCGTATCATAGCTCTTGTTGCCTATTGTAATGGACTTCTTGCCTATTGTTACCTTTACATCGGCTGAAATAACAGCCTCTGTTGTTGTTTCCGTTACGGCCTCCTTGCTCTTTGCAGCCGATTCTGTGGTCGCCTCCGTTGTGGTGGAGGTCTTAGCGTTTGCTGAACGGCTGGGACCGCTTCCGCCGCCGCCCGATGTCGACCTGCTGTATGTGGTTGTTTCGGTGCCTGTTTCCGTCACAGCAGTAGTCGTTTCGGTGCTTGACTCCGTAACCGTAGTAGTCTGCGGTTTTGTTGTGGGCGCAGCCGTAGTCGGCTGAGAGGTCGGCTCCTTTGTGGTAGTCTGTGTAGTGGGAGCCTTTGTCGTAGTCTGAGTAGTCGGCGCCTTAGTAGTAGTTTGAGTAGTCTGTGGCTTTGTGGTAGGCGCTGCCGTAGTCGGCTGAGAAGTCGGCTCCTTAGTAGTTGTCTGTGTTGTAGTAGTTGTAGTAGTTGTAGTAGTCGTAGTCGTAGTTGTAGTTGTAGTCGTAGTAGTCGTAGTTGTAGTCGTAGTAGTTGTAGTCGTTGTTGTAGTGGTTGTAGTTGAAGTTGTAGTTTCTGTAGAGGTCTCCGTTGTTGAGGAGGTCGAGTAACCGTCCATATATTCTATTTTATAACCGTTTGCAAGACCAAATTCCTCTGCCGTGGAATCATGCCATACCTTTAAAACGACTTTATCCTTATCACAGCCGCCAAATGCTTTCGGAGCTATACCAATAACGCTCTTTGGTATAACAACGCTTTCAAGATTTTCACAGCTGCAGTCGATATATCCCGTTAAGCCGAAGCACTGATCGCCGAGTGATATAACGCTGTCGGGTATAACTATTTCTCTGAGTGTCTTACAGCCTGAAAATGCGCTTTCGGGTATAGTGAGGAAATCAGGGTTATTGGGTAACTCAATATTTGAAAGCATATCGCAGGCTTTGAACGCTTCTGTACCGATAGAAGTAACACTGTCGGGAAGCTTCACGCTAACAAGCGCCCTGCAGCGTCTGAATGCATCGTTGCCAATAGTTGTGATACCGTCCGATAATGTCAGCTTTATAAGAGATGTACATTCCTCAAATACATTGTTTCCCAATGTAAGATCGCCCTCGGGTATTGTTATATCGGCAAGAGATGTACACTTATAAAAAGCGCGGTAGCCTATATTTGTAAGACCCTTGGGTAAAGTTATATTCTTAAGTCCCGATGCTTCCGAAAAGGCGTTCTCGCCTATAGTTGTAACGCCGGCAGGAATTACTACATTATCGAGCACGGAGCACTTTTCGAAAGTCTTGTCCTCAATACTTATAATATTGTCGGGGAGAGTAACGCTCTTTAATGAGGAACAATTATAGAAAGCGCTGCTTCCCAATGTCATAACGCTTTTCGGGATCTCTGCACCGGTGAGAGAACTGCATCCGGAAAAGGCGCTTGAGCCTATTGTAATAAGTCCGTCGGGTAAATTTATGGTTCTCATAGATGCACAGTCGCTGAAGGCTCTGTCTTCTATTGAAAGCACACCCTCGGGTATGGTCACAGATGCAAGTGAACGGCAGCCGTAAAAAGCACGGTTTCCAATGCCCGTAACAGCCACGCCTGCTATCTCGGCAGGTATGTCGGCAATTATTACGCTTGAATCGGCATCCGTAACCATGCCCGTTGCGGTATCAAATGTTATGTTTCCGCCTGTCACCTGATACGTAACCTTTGTGTTTGTTGCGGCCAGCTCTGCAATATCCATGGAGCCGACTTCGGCTTCGGCAGTTATTTCATCTGCTTCGGCTTCCGCTTCAATATTAGTCTCGGGAGCTGATACATCGCTGTCATCAGCAGATACTGCGTTTAAGCTTGCTCCCATAACGGCAAATGCCAGAGCAAGGCTTACCAGTTTTTTAAACTTCATTTTCTTTTCCTCCTTATGTAATTAAAAAATAATCTCACAAACAATTATAATACGCGTTTTGAATATTGTCAAGAACATAATATTCTTTTTGCATATAAATATGAGCAAAAATCAAATTATAATATAATGAAAACAGGGATGTGATAATATGAATTTTGGGGAAAAACTCAGCAGTATTCTTGAAAGCAGGGAAATATCACAGAAGGAATTTGCTTATACATTGAATATTGCACCTTCAACACTCAACGGCTATATTAAAAACAGGCGTCAGCCCGATTTTGAAACGCTGAGGAACATGGCGCTCGTGCTCAATGTTTCTATTGATTTTCTGCTTGAGCATAACGAAGGCGGGAGCCTTGATATTTCTGCGCGCGAAATATCGCTTGTTTCAAAGCTGAGGAATATGGACAAAAAGCAGAGGGATATAATATACGACCTTGTGAATATAGTCGCAGTGAGAAATAACAAATAAATACGCGTTTTGAATATTAAAGCCGACGCATTACGCATCGGCTTCAGACTGTCGAAAAAGTATAAATTGACACAAAAAATGAAAGACTGAATAGTTTGTACGACCAAAAAAGCGTCGCA
>CANROO010000100.1 GCA_947632235.1 uncultured Clostridia bacterium | reverse complement strand
TAGAGATCACAAACTTCGGCAGCGACAAGCTTAAGACTTATGTACCCTATACGGTGCGCGTGCGCTCCACAAGCGGTAAGGACTGGAAGAGTCCTTATTCGGAGAGGGCGGAGATAACAATGACTGCAGAGTCTGTTCCTCCCGCTCCCGAGTATGTTCAGGCAAACGGTCTTGTGGAAAGTATAAAGGTATCATGGCGCGATATGCGCGATACTACTCATTACAGCCTTTTCTACAGAGAAAAGGGTACTGACGCTTACACAGAAATACCCGATATTAAGGCTACAACCTATACTATCCCCGGTCTTAAGGCAAGGGTTGCATATCAGGTGTATGTAGTCGGTCACAATGAGCATGGCGCAAGCGATCCTTCCGATGTGAACGAGGCTACAACCACAGCCTCGGCAAATGTTGAAATGCCTAAGTATAAGCTTATCAACACTCTCGGAGAAAGAGGCGAGCTTACAGACCATATCGCATCCGTAAGCGTTGATGAAAAATATATTGTCAGCGGTGACAGTAATGCTCCCGTGGATAACGATCAGGACACATATACATTTGTAGACGACTGGGATACGGGCGAGTTTTATTCAAATTTTGCAAACCCAATAGTTACTCTTGACAATAAGTATACAATAGATACTATCTGCTTCTCACCGAGCGGAAGTCAGCAGAACGGCTTTGCCGAGGCGAGGATACGCTATAAGGATGCAAACGGCAATATGGTCAAATCGGAGCGCTGCAGGATAACCAGAAAGTTCGATGTTGACAATAATATCTACTATTCCGTTACTGCAAACGAGCCTATCACCTCCGATACATTCCAGCTCTGCCTCAACACGGGCTGGACAAGAGTTGTAACTATAGCGGAGATGCGTTTCTATGAATATGACGACATAGAGCATAAAATAGACGAGCTCTATGAGGACACAATGCATCTTAAGCTCAGGAGCGATGTTTCTGAGAAGGATATAAAGGCTCTTGAGGACAGACTTGAAGTAAAGGATGAGGTGAGCGGTGAGCTTCATCCCGAATACAGCAATTTGATGAAAGAGCTGGAATATGCAAGAACGCTTCTCAATACAGAGGGTCTTGCGGATATAGTGACTGTAGACACTGGCGTTACGGCTAATGCAGACGGTCATAATGACTTTGCAATGGCTCTTTCCGATTATCAGCCTCTCGGCATAGTTGCCGAAGCAGGTGACGAGCTTATAGTTTATGTAGGCAGTCCCACAGAGGCTGAGGGTGTTAACACAAGCCTCAGACTTATAGCAACTCAGAATCACGGCGAGGCGGCCAAGTGGCAGTCAGACCTCGGTCAGCTCAGGATAGGACGCAACATTATAAAGGTTCCGTCAATAGCTACCTCCGCAGAGGCGGAAAACGGCGGTTCGCTCTATGTTGAATGGCCCGGCGCGGCAAATGCAAGACAGTATGCGGTCCGTGTAAGCGGAGGTCAGAGCATACCCGTATTGAACGTAGCCAAGCTGAAGGGCGAGGAGCGCACAACGGCCATAAATAAATATGTGGATGAGCTCAAGACCTACTGCAGTGAAATAGAGAGCATACACAATAAGGAGCATGCAGGCAAGGATTACAGAAAAGACTGTATAGCAAACTATACCGAAATAGTAATGGACAACATGATGTATTCCGTACCTGCAGATCAGGTGCTCAAGGGAATACAGAGCAATGCTTCAAATCTTGAAAAGGCCATTGAGGCTATGGAACAGCAGATAGATATATTCTATCAGCACAAGGGCCTCAATAAGAACGAGCCGAGCGACAGCACAAACAGATATCCTACGCAGAGGCTCAACATAAGATACCACACCATGTTCACGGGCGCATTCATGTATGCGGGCGGAAAGCATATAGGTATCGAATATGACAGTGTTCCCGGGCTCTTCGGCATGAAGCCCTTTACCGTTGACGAGGACGGCAAGGGCACGGACGGTCGGTTTGCAGGCTGGGGCATCGCTCACGAAATAGGCCATGTTATAAACAACAAGCGCTATGTATACGCAGAGGTAACAAACAACTACTTCTCAATGATAGCAACTCAGGATAAGCGCCCCGACTTCATTAAGGTATACGAGCATGTTACAAACGGCACGCCCGGTATAATAGGCGGTGCGACAGGTCTTGGCATGTACTGGCAGCTTCATCTCTTCTATGATGACTACTATGACTTCAAGACATTTGACAAGAATGAAGAACAGCTTGCAAGCATGTTCTATGCAAGAATGGACAGCTATTCGAGAAAGCCGGATACGGCTCCTCAGGCAGAGGAAGGCGGTATCGCCCTCACTCTTACCGACAGCGTTCCCGATAATCTTATCCGTCTTGCTTCTGCAGCCGCAGAGAGGAACCTTGTGCCCTTCTTCGAGGCATGGGGCTATGTTCCGAGCGCAGATACAGTGAAGTATGCTTCACAGTTTGCGCCCGAGGAGCACAAGATACAGTACATTGACTATGCTTCAAGAGATTATCGTCTTTCGGGCGGACAGGGTATGGCTGATACCACAGCGGTAACCGCGAGCATAACCACAGAGCACGAAAACAATACGATATATGACAACAAGGTTGAAATAGCCCTTTCAAACAACGGCGATCCCGATGCTATGTTAGGCTATGAGATATTGAGAAACGGCGATGCCGTTGCCTTTGTTACCGCTGACAAGACATCCTACACCGATGTTATAACCACCGGCAACAACATGGTATATGACTACACCGTGATAGGCTATGACAAGCTTCTCAACACAACTGCTCCCGTTAAGCTTGACACCGTGAAGGTAAAGCACAGGGGCGAAATTGACCGCGAAAAGTGGGTCGCTTCAACAAATATGCGTTCCGATGCCGATGAATTTGTAAAGGCAGACGGAGAGAGCGAATACTGCGAGGACACTTATATTTCAGCTATACCCAATGCTATCGGCAAGGGCAGTGCCGAGGGCTATAAGGGTTCTGTTGAAAAGGGCGATGCGGAGATAGCTATCGACCTTGGAAATCCCGAGCAGGTAACGGCTATAAAGTATAAGGGTGCAAAGGCAGACTTCACCGTATTTGTCAGCGAGGACAATTCAAACTGGACTCAGGCAAAGGCCATAAGCTATGACGGAAACGGCGAGCAGGTGATCTACTTCAATCAGCCCGATAAGGCTGAGGAAGACGGCGAAGGCTACATGTACATCTACAAGGCTTCCTATGTAAAGCTTGTTTACAGCGGCAGCGATGTAAGCGTAGATGACATCAACATCTTAGGCCCCACAAGTGATGATGTTGAGCTTATAACAAGCGGAATAGGCAAGCTTAAGGACGAGTTTGTATACGACAAGGAAAAGGGCTACAGCATACCCGCAGGCTCACTTGTATTCACAGGTGTTTACAAGGGCAGTCCCTCCTACAATGTTGTTAAGCTCTGCGCTCAGGACGGAACTATAATAAACGGCAGTCAGATAATAATGGCTGATGTTCCCGCACAGGGCGAGCTTGGAAACGTATCGGAGGGTATATGGGTATATTGGATAACTCCCGAGGAGCTTCAGGAAACGACCGTTCCTTCAAGCGTATACGCAGAGCTCTACAGAGTTGACGATGCATTCACTCTTGAAAACGAGCGTCTTGTAAGTAATACTCTTAAGGTAACAGTACCCTCACAGCTTCCCGAAATAGTGCTCGACAGCAAGGCTGAGGGCGCAAATGCGGTAAGCTTCGGCTCGGACGATGTGACCGAGATAACGGAATACAGCGCAGAAGTAAAGGCAGAAAGCGCAAATTCCAACGCTCTTGCTCTCATTGAGGAAGAGCCTGCAGAGCCTTCAACAGACAGCAGCTTCATATTCACTAGGGCAGATGATACAAGAAGCGCGCTTATACAGCTCAATATTCCCGAGGATGAAAATTCACCTCGTACAATAGCATTCCAGACCATATTCAGCCTCACCGGCACAGTCAGCGCAGATGAAGTTAATATCGAATGGTCGGATGCTATGAATTCCAGAACGCTCTATAAGCAATATTACTACAGCCCGCAGTCAGGCAGAGTTTATATATTTGCCGTTGCAAATGAGGACATACTTGACGACGGACTTGTAACTATAGGCGACATCAGCTTCACATCGGAGGCTGAGGCAGGAAATATTTTAGTCAGCGTTCAGGACGGCTCTACAGCTACCGTAAATGAAGACCTCACATGGAGAGGCTGGGCAACAGGCGGCAGCGCCGTTATAAGAGCGGGCATAGAGCCTGAAACATCAAGCGAGACCTCAAGTGAGACATTAAGCGAGACCTCAAGCGAAACAACAAGTGAGACCTCAACCGAAGCATCCACGGAGGAAACATCCGAGGAGACCTCAAGCGAGGCGCCCTATGAGCATGAAACATCGGATGTACTTGCAGAGGCCGTAGGAACAAACGGTATCAATTTCGTGGCAGGCGTAGACAGCCTTGCTTATAAGGAAGTTGGCTTCATTCTCGAGGCAAACGGCGCAGAGGCAAAGAGAAAGACACAGATCGTCTATACTTCTCTTTCAGATTCAGCTATATCTGCTTCGGATGTAGGCAAGACCTACATTTACGCATTCACTGTTACGGATATACCCGATGCTTCACAGGAAATAAAGGTAACGCCCTTCATCGTTACTCTTGACGGCGAGGAGATACTTTCACCCTCAAAGACATTTGTTCCCGCTCAGCTTTCGGTAAGCACGGCTTCATTAGACGAAGTCATAAGCGGAGGCTCGGCAGAGGCAACAGCACCGTATGACGATGCGCCGGTATTCTACAGCGATGAAGAAGCTTCGGATGTATACGCAGAGGCTAACGACAGCGAAGAGCAGACCCTCTGGTCGGGATTGCTCCGCTCGGTAAAAAATTTATTTGATAAGGAGGCGGCATAATGAAAAATTACAGCAGACCCGAAATAGAGGTATATTTATTAAGTGTAAACGACATTATAACAATAAGCGGCGCCAACGGACTTATCAATAAGGGCGAAAACGGCAAGCCCGCATCGGAAAGCTTCAGCTCACTGTTTGACGCTAAGTAAGATATAAGGTATATAAAGAGAGACCGCCTTATCAGCGGTCTCTCTTTGCGTGTCGATAAAACACCTTATTGTATGAAATTTAGCGGGCGAGCAATGGCTGGTCGTATTGCTTCGCAATACTGCTCGCCCATGCAACCAAGGCACGCCCCTACAAACCAATAATGAGCTAATCACTCGTAGGGGCGAGCATTGCTCGCCCGTTTATAATATTTTTGATTTTTTCGACAGTCTGAGGCCGCCTTATCAGCGGTCTCTCTTTTTCTTTATTATGCGGTTTATTATAAGCAATATTATGAGGAATATGCATACTCCCGTATAATATTTCCTGTGCGTTCTTATGTTTTCTATAGCCAAATACAGCAGCTCATGCACCGCACCGGTCTTCGGTGTTTTATCTCCGTTGTAGAAGAATTTATCCGTGAACACATCCATATCGTCTGTGCTTTGTTCGGTCTGCTTTTTCTGCTCGTTGGGGTTCACGCTTTCTCCAAGCTCGGGATACCTTCCGAATGCAGAGGGGAGGGAGGTGTATTTTTTGTCGTACATATAAAGCTTGCCTTCTATGAGATCCTCCGTATTTTTAAGGTCATATGTACTTCCCGTTGCGGAGGGATATTTCTGTGTCTCCCATATGTGGTCCTTTGATATTTCGCTGTCGCTTAGGTTGTAGTATTCGTGCGTGTTGTAGTCAAGTCCGTCAAAGGTCACGGGGTCGTCCCATGTGGTGTCCAGATGATAATAATCATTATCGAGCTTCACCAGATTCCAAGCATGTCCTATGCCCTTGCTCGTGCCCATTACTATATGGTTTTCTATTCCGCAGAGATCCAGCAGGAGCTTTGTGGCGTACGCATAGCCGTTGCACACAGCCTTTCCCTCCACCAAAGCGCCGTATGCCATATAATAATCGGGGTCCGGGTTTGTGTTGTAGTCCGTGGCATATTTGCAGTTTTTCACTATGTATTCGTGTATCAGGTATTCCTTCATATACGGAGGCATATCTTCTTTTATGTATGTTCCCACTATCTCAACGGACTTTCTTTCGGTGTCCCTTTTCATCTGCAGAAGTGTCTGCGCATCGTGATCGTATTCCAGATCTATAACATAGCAGGTGTATTCTCCCTGCTTGCTGTCAAGCGTAGTTATCCTGTGTCCCTTGTAGCCCATGTATGCCAGGGGACAGCTATCGCCTACGCTCTCCACATAGTCGTTTATCGGCGTGGTGTCTGCCGGCATATTTATGCCCACAACGCAAAGCTTTGTTTTGCCGTAGAGCATGGCCCTTGTTATAAGCTCTGTAAACTCCTCCTTGTTCTTTGCGGTGTATATGCTGTTAAGGGGCACGTCAGTATTTGTGTATAAGGGCTTTATAGTTGCCACAATGCTGTTGTACACGCTGTTGTAGCCCTTGTAGTACATTACAAGCCTCGGGTCGTATTCAAATACATCGCTCATGACCTTGTTTATGTCCTTTGTTACAACGGTTATTTCGGGACTGAACTCGGCAAAAAGCTCGGCTGTGTTTTTTACATCATAGGCATGGACCGAAGCTACCAGACCGAGTGTTGAAATAAGTGTTATTATAAATAAAGCTGTTTTTTTCATTTGGTGCCTCCGTTTTTTTTAGATTATATACTATTATCTCATTTTTTTGCAATAAATACAAGTGCTATGTTCTTGTAAAAAAATTTATTTTATGTTATTATTTATATGTAAAGCAAACAGGAGGAAATGCTATGGAATGGACAGAAGTAAGTATATATACAACTACGGAGGGCATAGAGCCCGTTACCGCTGTGCTTATGGACTGCGGTATAAACGGCATACAGGTCGAGGACGACAGCGAGATGAAGCAGTTTCTCTCGGAAAGCTCGACATATTGGGACTATGTTGACGAGGAGCTTTTGTCAAAGCCCGAGGGCGAAACAAAAATAACCGTATATGTCAGCGACAATCCCTACGGCGATGAAATGCTCGCAAACATAAGAAATGCTGTAGAGCATTTAAAAACAGTCGATACGGGTCTTGATATGGGAAGGCTTGCCATAGAGACAACATCGGAGCTTAACGATGAGGAATGGCTCAACAAATGGCGCGACTATTACAAGCCCTTTAAAATAGGCGAAAAAATATTTATAAAGCCCGTGTGGGAGGACTGCGAAATTCCCGATGGCAGAGTGGTGTTCAATATAAATCCCGGGCATGTTTTCGGTACGGGACTGCACCAGACAACACAGCTTTGTATGCTGGAGCTTGAAAAATACATAGACGAAAGCTCCGTTGTGGCGGATCTGGGCTGCGGAAGCGGTATACTCTCCGTTATAGCGCTTCTTCTGGGCGCAAAGAGCGCCTTTGCCGTGGATATAGACGCGAACGCCATAAAGACGGCTTATGAAAACGCCGGGCTGAGCGGTGTGGACAAGGAGCGCTATTATGTCACAAGCGGAAATGTTATAGACGATGAAAAGCTTAGAGATGAAATAGGCTACGAAAAATATGATGTCGTTGTGGCAAATATCATAGCCGATGTCATATGCGCCATATCTCCCTTTGTGCCCAAGCACCTCAAAAAGGGCGGTATATTCATAGCCTCGGGCATAATAAAGGACAGGATACAGGATGTATATTCAGCCCTTGCGGATAACGGGCTTAAGGTCATAAGCACAAATATTAAAGATGAATGGGTATGTATTACCTCTGTAAAGGAAAAGTGATAATATGCCTAAGTTTTTTGTGAAAAAAGAAAGCATAGACGACCATACCATAACCCTTGACGGCGACAACGCAAGGCACATAGGCAATGTACTCAGGGCGCGCATAGGCGACAGCATAACGGTGTGTGACGGCGAGGGCATGGACTATGAGTGCAGAATATCGGACATAACAAAAGACAGGGTCACCGCCGAAATAACCGATATTTCCACAAACGGAAGCGAGCCTTCAATCAGTATAACGCTTTATCAGGGCCTGCCCAAGGCGGACAAAATGGAGCTTGTCATACAGAAGTGCATAGAGATAGGCGTTGACGGCATAATACCCGTCAGCACCGAGCACAGCGTTGTGAGGCTTGAGGGCAAGGAGGACAAAAAGCTTGTCAGGTGGAATAAAATTGCCGAGGCCGCTGCAAAGCAGTGCGGACGCGGAAAAATACCGAAGGTGGGCAGAGTTATGAGCTTTGACGAGGCCGTGAAGCACTCAATGAGCCTTGACAGCGCCGTCATACCCTATGAGAGGGAAACAGAGCGCGGACTAAGGCAGTTCACGGACGGCTTCAGGGGCAGGAGCATAGGCGTGTTCATAGGTCCCGAGGGCGGTTTTTCGCAAAATGAAATTGAACTTGCAAAGTCTTCGGGCATTATCCCCGTCACGCTCGGAAGGCGCATACTCAGGACGGAAACGGCAGGTCTTGTCACCGCCGTAATACTTCTTCACGAACTGGAGGACTTGATGTGATCTATTTTGACAATGCCTCGACTACCCGTATGTCGGACGAGGTGTTTGAATATATGTGTTCATTCATAAAGAAAAATTATGCCAATCCGTCATCTCTGCATTCCTTCGGCTTTGAAGCTGAAAAGGAGCTTGACAGGGCAAGGAGGGCTGTCGCCGCCGTAATAGGCGCGGATGCAGAGGAGATATATTTTACAAGCGGAGGGACGGAGGCCAACAATACTGCCGTTCTGGGCGTTGCCTCTGCTTACGGCAGGCTTGGCAGGAGGGTGATAACAAGCAGTATAGAGCACCCCTCTGTTGCCGACAGCTTTAAGGAGCTTGAAAAAAGAGGCTTTGAAGTTGTCACTCTGAATGTTGACGACAGGGGCTATATAAATATTGATGAGCTTTCTCGCGCCGTAAACGATGATACAATACTTGTCAGCATAATGTGCGTCAACAACGAATTCGGCACCGTTCAGGATATAGAAAAAATATACTCCGCCGTAAAGGAAAAAAACAAGAACTGCATTTTCCATACGGACTGTGTTCAGGCATTCTGCAAGCATGATGTAAGCTGTAAAAACGCCGATATTATCACAATGAGTGCCCATAAGATAAACGCTTCAAAGGGCGTTGGCACAATGTATATCAAAAAGGGCGTGAGGGTGAACAGTCTTCACTTCGGCGGAGGTCAGGAAAAGGGCTTCCGTCCCGGAACGGAAAACACCTATGCCATA